>OMIH01000109.1 GCA_900299045.1 Methylococcaceae bacterium | reverse complement strand
CTTCACAAAGAAGTAACCTACCACAACAACGGCAAGAGCAATTGTTGCACCAGCTGGTGATTTTAACATTTCGGTAACGTCTAAAATTGCGCCCATGAGCACTCTCCTGTGTTTTATAGTTTTTAAAGTTATGCTAAAAATTAGCATAAATCGAATGCTTATAATACTTCAGAATGATGATGAATTCCATAAAAAAATATTTTCACTGCTTTGTTGACGTTTTTCTTTCTAATGTATTCGACAAGTTCATAACTTGCTTTGATATATTTCACTAAAGTGAGGAAATGACGAAAATTGTGTCAATCATTTTGTGTGGTGT
Organism: Methylococcaceae bacterium; assembly: GCA_900299045.1. Taxonomy (GTDB): domain Bacteria; phylum Pseudomonadota; class Gammaproteobacteria; order Methylococcales; family Methylomonadaceae; genus UBA10906. Next base: position 11,658 of record OMIH01000109.1, on the reverse strand, counting down.
TAAAGGGGAAATTCATCGACGGATTTTTTTAAAGTTGACATTTTAGTTAAAATCGTTAAATTTACATCTCCAGAGTCGCTTCCTATCGTGAAAATTTAGATACAAGCCCTCTTAGAACTAACGTTAGTTGTAAATATAATTACTGTTCTGTCATGTAACAGAATATCAGGAGAACCTAATGAAGAAATATTTAAAAAGCTTTTTACTTACATCGAGTATCGCTACAGTATTAGCGGTTCCCGCGATTTCATCAGCAAATGCTGATCTTGAGAAATTGACTCAAAACCCTGCTAACTGGGCAACATGGGGTGGTGATTATGCGGGTACACGCTTTAGTAAATTAAACCAAATCACAACTGACAACGTTAAAAACTTGCAACCTGCTTGGTCTTTCTCAACAGGTGTATTGCGTGGTCATGAAGGCGGCCCTTTAGCGGTTAATGGCGTGTTATTTATCCATACGCCATTCCCTAACACGGTTTACGCTATTGACCAAACAACACAATCGGTTATTTGGGAATTCACACCAAGTCAAGATGCTGATGTAACTATCCCTGTTATGTGCTGCGATACCGTTAATCGTGGTCTTGCTTATGGTGATGGAAAAATCTTTTTGCAACAATCAGATACTGTTTTAACAGCATTAGATGCAAAAACAGGTAAACGTGTTTGGAGCGTGCAAAACGGTGACCCAAAATTGGGGATGACCAACACTAACGCGCCTATCGTTGTAAAAGATAAAGTGATTACAGGTATTTCTGGTGGTGAATTTGGGGTTCGTGGTTTCTTAGCAGCCTATGACATCAATACCGGCAAATTGGCCTGGAAAGGCTATAGCATGGGGCCAGATAAAGACACATTGATTAACCCTAAAAAAACTACAGCATGGAAAGACGGTAGCGTTCAGCCTGTTGGCGAAAATTCAAGTTTAAGCACTTGGAAAGGTGACCAATGGAAAATTGGTGGCGGTACTACTTGGGGTTGGTATTCTTACGATCCAAAATTGAACTTGGTTTACTACGGATCAGGTAACCCATCAACATGGAACCCTGTACAACGTCCAGGTGACAACAAATGGTCTATGTCATTGTGGGCGCGTGACGCTGACACTGGGGAAGTGAAATGGGTTTACCAAATGACGCCACACGATGAGTGGGACTTTGACGGTATCAATGAAACTGTTTTAGTTGACCAAGAAGTAAAAGGCAAAATGCACAAAACCATCGTTCACTTTGACCGTAACGGTTTTGGTTACACCTTGGATCGTGAAACAGGTGAATTACTTGTTGCTGAAAAATTCGACAAATCAGTTAACTGGGCAAGCCACGTTGACATGAAAACAGGTCGTCCACAAGTTGTGTCTAAATATTCAACCGAACAAAATGGTGAAGACGTTAATTCAACTGGTATCTGCCCAGCAGCGTTAGGTTCTAAAAACCAACAACCTGTTTCTTACTCACCACAAACAGGTTTGTTCTACATTTCAGGCAACCACTTATGTATGGACTATGAACCATTCGAAGTGGCATATACCGCAGGTCAGCCCTATGTTGGTGCGACATTGACAATGGGTCCTGCTGGCGCTGACGTTATGACAGGTCAAGCAGACGGATCAACCAACTTGGGTCAATTCACTGCGTATGACGCAAAAACAGGCAAAATTGCATGGTCTAACAAAGAAACATTCTCTGTTTGGTCTGGTTCAGTGGCAACAGCGGGTGGCGTTGTATTCTACGGCACACTTGAAGGTTACTTGAAAGCAGTTGATGCGAAAACCGGTAAAGAATTATATAAATTCAAAACACCATCAGGCATCATCGGTAACGTCAATACATGGGAATTCAACGGTGAACAATACGTTGGCGTTCTTTCAGGTATCGGTGGCTGGGCTGGTATTGGTATCGCAGCGGGCTTAGATAATGGCGAAGCAAATACAAACTCTGAAGGTTTGGGTGCTGTAGGTGCGTATAGAAGCCTAAGTTCATTTACCAAATTAGGCGGAACATTCACTGTATTCGCATTGCCTAACTAAGCAACCTTAGTTTGTAGTTTAACTAAAGCTATTTAGTCAACTCAAAAGCCCTAGCCAATTCATTGGTTAGGGCTTTTTTATTCGTTCTCTATTTTGAGGAGTCATCATGAAAATACCGTCTGCTATTTTAAGTATGGCGTTGAGTGTCACTGCGACTGCAACGCATGCGGATAAATTCAAAGTGTGCGCAGATCCACTCAATCCCCCTTATTCAGATAAAACACAAGCAGGATTTGAAAATAAAATTGCCGCACTTTTTGCCAATGCGTTAGGTCAAGAGCTTGAATATTTTTGGTTACCACAACGCATCGGATTTCTGCGTAACTCGCTTAATGCGTTTACTGACGAGAATGCGGTAGACAGTAAAGAATTTAAATGCGATGTTGTGATGGGAATGCCCGAAGGGAGCGATATGCTTCTCACAACACAGCCTTATTATCACTCCACTTATGTGCTGTTGATTGCAAAAGGACGTGGATGGGATAACATCCAAACTGCACAGCAACTGGCAGAATTGCCTTTAGTGCAGCAAGCAAAATTAAAAATTGCTATGTTTGATCGCGGCCCTGGAACTGATTGGCTACAAAAACATGATTTGCTTGATCAAGGTATTCCTTATCAAAGTATGACAGGCGATAGTCAGCATAACGTGGCGATGCAAATCGAAAACGATTTGAAAGCCAAAAAAATTGATATGGTGATGCTTTGGGGTGTTTTTGCAGGTCATATTATTTCTCAGCATCCAAATGATTATCACGTTATTGAAATGCACTCAGAATCGGGCATTAAGTTTGATTATCAAATGACAATGGGGGTGCGCCGTGGGGATAAAGCACGACAAGAAATGCTCAATAAACTGATTAATGAAAAATCCAGTGATATCGCAATACTGTTGGAGCAATACCATATTCCGTTACTTCCTATTACATTACCGCCCGCTAAAAAAGAGTGATTTATGAAACTGACTAAAATTGTGGGTCTGCACGCGGCGCAATCTGCACTGTTGTATTCACCACAAAAAATTTCTCGCGCGTGGATTGATAGTGAACGCCATGATAAACGTCTTGAAACATTGCTTGATACATTATCGACTTTACACGTTTCTATCGAAAAAGTAGAGCGTAAAAAATTGGATAAACTCGCTGATGGCATGAATCATCAAGGTGTTGTATTAGAAGTTGCGCTGCCCGAAGAATTATCTGAAAACGCACTCAAAGCAGCAGTTGAGCATTTAACGGAAAATGCGTTGTTTTTAGTGCTAGATAATGTGCAAGATCCACACAATTTAGGAGCGTGTTTGCGCACAGCGGATGCAACGGGTGTGCATGGTATTATTATTACCAAAGATAATGCAGTCGGCATTACGCCTACGGTGTGTAAAGTAGCCAGTGGCGCGGCTGAAACGGTGCCTGTTTATGTTGTGACGAATCTTGCGCGTACGCTGCGTTGGTTAAAATCGGAAGGTATATGGGTTATTGGCACGGCAGGTGAAGCAGAAAATACGCTATATCAACATGATTTTACTGTGCCTATGGCGTTAGTCATTGGCGCAGAAGAAAAGGGAATGCGTCGATTGACACGCGAACAGTGTGATTTTTTAGTGAAATTACCGATGCGTGGTACAGTGGAAAGTCTGAATTTGTCGGTTGCTACTGGTGTGCTACTTTATGAGGTGCTACGTCAGCGGCAAGGGTAAATTTGCCGCTGTATTATTTTCTGATGGTTATTTGCTGGTATGGGTAAAGGTTCCATCCCAATCAGCGTTGGGTGGGTTTTCTCTAAAATAGGCAATACGTTCTAAATAAATTGTATAAAGTAAGTCGTTAGGTTTTATGTCATGCAATTGTGAAAATAATTGTTGCGCTTCATCCCACATTTGTTGGCGATATGAGTCGATGGCATGACTGACAAGTTCGAGTGTTTTGTGCTCGTGCTCTTGAATGTTTGCGTGTTCGCAGAGGGGTTCATAAATTTTAATGGGTTTATTTTTTCCTTTGACGCGTACCCAGTCGAGTTCACGATACGCAAATTCAGGTGCCGCAAGCCGCGTTGATTCACTCACAATCATTTTGACACCATATTGTTTGGTTAGTCCTTCAAGGCGAGAACCTAAATTGACGGTATCGCCCATGACGGTGTAAGCAATGCGAAATTCCGAGCCCATATTCCCGACAACCATCTCACCGGTATTGAGTCCAACACCTAAGTCTACCTTAGGCCAATTTCTCAATTTGAAATGCGCATTGATCGTATCAAATTCATTGATCACCGTTAATCCCGCTTTAACGGCAAGGTAAGCATGCTTATCTGTTTGTAGCGGTGCTCCCCAGAAGGCCATAATAGCGTCACCAATATATTTATCGATAGTACCTTTATTATCGTGAATAATGCGCGTGACAGGCGTGAGAATAGCGTTAATTAAGTCGCATAATTCAGCGGCTTCAAGTGATTCTGAAATTGTTGTAAACCCCCGTACATCGGAGAAAAAAACGGTCATTTCACGATTTTCACCTTTTAAGGTAAATTCTTCATCTGAATTACTCATTTCGTCGACCAATTCTTTGGGAATATATTGCCCGAAAATATTCCCTAGTTGTTTTTTCTTGCGATTTTCAAGGAAATAACCAAAGAACATCTGACCACCGTAGAGCAGTGAAAACAACATCAATGGCGCGGCAAGATGGGTATCCACATTTTTTATTGACCATAAATAAACATTAAATGCAGTCATGGCGCAAGAAAACATAAGAAATAGGAATGCGGAAGTAGTAATACTCACGCGTGGAAATAACATCATGAAAAAGAGAAATAATAAAATCAATTCAAGTAGTTCCACGGCGATAATGTAAGTAGGACGCGATTTTGCAGATTGATCAAGTAAGCCACTGAGAATGTTTGCATGAACTTCGACGCCGGTATAAATATTCTGTACTGGCGTTGAGCGTAAATCGAGTAATCCCGCAGCAGAGGTGCCAATCAGAATGATTTTATCTTTTAGGGTAGATATATCCACCGCGCCATTTAAAACATCGGTGACAGAAATGTAATGAAAACTGCCTTGTTTCCCACGAAAAGGTACAAGCAGATTACCGCTGTCGTCTACAGGGATTGTAAATCCAGCCATTGAAAGCGCTTCTAAACGCGTATTGCCATAATCGTTGCTAGTCACAAACTCGATTGGTGGCGAGCCGAGTAATTGATGAAAAAGTGATAGCGATAGCGTACTGTAAAGTTGGTCGTGATAACGCGTGATAATCGGGAGGCGACGATAAACGCCATCCTCGTCAACGTTTGCGTTATTTAAATAGCCAGCAGATAATGCCGACGATTGTAGCGTGGGTAAATTAGCAATGTAACTTTTTGCTTCACACAATAAATGGGTAAAAGTCCCGTTTTCTTCAGATAACGGCGTAGGAAGTTGACCGATTTCATTATGTTGTTCTGCATGGTGGCTAAAAAAATAACCGAGCACAACAGGGCGATTTTGCAGGCTTTGACTAAATTTGTCATCTAATGACAAGCTAGGACGTATTTTTTCTATGGTAGATAAGAACGTTGTATCATTTTGTAGTTGGTTTTTTGCTAATTTATCAAGAAGTTGTAGGCTGTTATTTTCATTTTTTTCGGAAAATACCACGTCAAATCCAACTAATTTAGCGCCGTAATAATCAAACAAAATATCCATTAAATCAGCCAATTTATCGCGTTGCCATGGCCAGTGCCCCTCTTGGGCTAAACTTTTTTCATCAATGTCTAAGATAACAATACGGTTATCAAGTGTATTTGGCATCGTCGCACGTAAACGCAGGTCGTATAACATATTTTCAATGCGTGGTAGCGTCGGTATCGTGAATTGACCAGCGGTATGAGCGAGGAATAAGACGGTCAACGTAAGTGATAATAGCCAGTGATATAGTTTTAATTGTTTATTACTCAATGTCATCGCAAGAACCTTAATCAAAAAAACGAAAGAAATAAAAGGGCATTTTTAGCCGTTTAGGATAAAAATATGGCATGTTTTTTGTATGAATATGAAGAAAATATGGCGTATTATGCTTAGAAATGCGTAATGCTTTAATAATGTCCAATTCTTGACGCTATAGCAGCTATTAGCAGTATAATTTTCTTTAAAAAACGCTTTCGCTGCCGATTAACTGGCAAATATGGATGAAATCTAATGTGATAGATTAAATTTATCGCGCAAACCTAGACAGCAATACCTTATGATGACGGCTATATTTTGACGTTTTATAGTCCGTAGTATTTTAATCACACAGCACACGAGAAAACAATGTTAGTTATTATTGGATATGTATTAGTTTGTAGCGCCTTGATGGGTGGCTATATTGGGGGTGGTGGACATCCTGGCATTTTATTCCAGCCGTTTGAGATGATCATTATTGTTGGTGCGGCACTAGGCGCATTACTCGCAGCCAATCCAATTTCAGTGATTAAAGCGGCCGTTTCAAAAGCAACAGCAACGCTCAAACCCGAGCCCTACGACAGAGATTTTTATGTCGAATTAATGATGTGTTTTTATATGTTAACCAATAAAACACGTAAAGAAGGCTTGTTATCGCTTGAGGATTTAATTGAAAACCCAGAAAGTAACCCGTCTATTTTTACAGAGCGAATTACCAATGATCATCATTTATTGGAATTTATTTGTGATAATTTACGTTTGATGATTACAGGTGTTGAGGTTCATCAATTAGAAGAATTGATGGATCAAGTGTTAGAAACACATCATTCCGATGAGCACACGCCTGTAAGTACAATTCAAACAATGGCTGACGGCTTACCTGCGTTTGGTATCGTAGCGGCGGTTATGGGGGTTGTACATACCATGGAGCTTGTTGGTGCACCACCAGCGGTTATGGGTAAAGCGATTGCTGCGGCGCTCGTAGGAACATTCGTGGGTATTCTACTTTCGTACGGATTCGTTGGGCCTGTCGGGGCATTGATGGCGCAACGTGCAGAGATGACGGCTAACCTATATAAGTGTGCTCAAAAAGGATTGATTTGCTGCGCGAAAGGGGTATCACCTGCGATGACAGCAGAGTATATGCGAGCGATGGTATCTTCTGAAAAAAGACCTTCTTTCAAAGAATTAGATAACTTATTACGTAGCAACAAAGGGTAATCGCAGTCATGGCTGAGCAACTACAACCCATTATCATTAAAAAAATCAAAAAAGCCGCGCATGGTCATCACGGCGGTGCTTGGAAATTGGCTTATGCTGACTTCGTAACTGCAATGATGGCGTTCTTTTTGTTGATGTGGTTGCTTGGTTCCACTGATCCATTAACACGAAAAGGGATTGCGGAGTTTTTTCACGATCCCTATAAAGTGTCTATCAACGGTGGTGCTGAAGCGGCTGAACGCACGGCGTTAATGGAGGGTGGTGGTACGGATATGGTCACCACTGATCCAGGGCAAGTACAAACAGGCGAAACCACAGATTCACAGCCTTCAAAGCCTGAGGAAGAAGTGGAGGAAGAAGCTGAAAAAATTGAAAAAGTGAAAGAAACCGAAATTGAGCGCGGAAAACTTGAAAACTTAAAAGATAAAATCGAAGAAAAACTCAGTGAAACCCCTGAGCTTAACGAATATAAAGATCAAATTAAGTTGGAAATGACGTCAGAAGGTTTACGAATTTTGATTGTAGATGATAAAAATCGTCCTATGTATAAACTGGCTAGTGCTCAAACAGAGCCGCATATTCGGGTTATTTTACACGCGCTAGCACCAGTGATTAATGAAATGCCCAATAAGGTCAGTTTAAATGGTCACACCGACGCTCTACCTTTCCCAGCAAACCAGAAGGGGTACACCAACTGGGAGTTATCGAGTGATCGTGCGAACGCAGCTCGCTACGAGTTAATTGAAGGTGGTTTGTTAGAAAATAAAATTTTGCGCGTAGTTGGTCTATCTTCAAGTATCCCATATAGTCCAACAACAGATCCAATGAATCCAATTAACCGTCGTATTTCGGTCATTGTGATGAATAAGCAAACTGAGCGTCAAGTTTTGCAGGGTAGTAGCGTGCAATAAGGCTGTTGCCTGTTTGATTTAACAATAGCGCCCAATCCTATTAAAATAGGGTTGGGCGTTTTTATATTAAATACCGTAGCGGGTTTGATATGCTTGAATAGCGGCAAGTTGAGAGGTATCGCCGATTTGCTGAAGATACTCAATAACATGTGCTAACGTGATAATAGTAATGACAGGCAAGCCAAACTGTTCACTCACTTCTTGAATGGCAGAGCAGTTATTTTGACCTTTTTCTTGGCGGTCGAGTGCGATTAAAACGGCTGTAGGTGAGGCATGAGCGTGGCGAATAATGCCAACTGATTCACGCACAGAAGTGCCTGCGGTGATAACGTCGTCAATAATTAATACGCGACCGTTAAGTGGTGCGCCAACCAAGAGTCCGCCTTCGCCATGGTCTTTAGCTTCTTTGCGATTGAAGGTGAAAGGCATATCGCTACCCGTCAATGCGGCGTAAGCACTCGCGGTTGCTAGGGCAAGGGGAATGCCTTTGTAGGCAGGGCCATAAAAAACGTCAATGCCAATGCCCGACTCAATGAGTGTTTTAGCGTAAAATTCGCCTAATTTTTGCAGTTGAGCACCGGTATGAAATAAGCCGGTATTAAAAAAATAAGGACTGATTCGTCCAGATTTTAGTTCAAATTCGCCAAATTTTAATACACCGCATTGCAGGGCATATTCAATAAAATCGTTTTGATGGGGTAGCATGGTGCGTTATTCTCTAAATAATACTGCTTATCGAAATAATGTTTGGTTTAATATGCCAAGTAATAGGCACTTTTCTATAGGAACTGCCCTTTGAAAAAGAAGCCCTCGTCATTATAAGCGATACATTAAAATTACAACTGTTGTTTTTAGGTAAAATAGAGGTCAGTGGGTGGAGAGCGGCTATAAATGTTCACTTGAACCTATTTTTTTTATGCTTCTTTGTTGTTATAGTTTGCCTAAGACAAATGTGTCTTGTGATAAATGGGACTTTTTCTGATATTTAACCTCAATTACCTTAAATGACGTTTTCATTATGACTATACTAAAGATACTTAATAGCTTTATTCTGGGCGTGCTCTTGCTTGGTGGTGTGGCAGGTTGTGCGGAAAATACCAAGCGCGAAAGCACGGGTGAATATTTAGATGACATGGTACTCACCTCGAAAGTTAAAGCCACTTTTTTGGGTGATTCCCGTTTAAAAATGCTTGATATTAATGTGAAAACCTATAAAGGTACCGTGCAATTAAGTGGTTTTGTTGATACTCAACAAGAAGCTGATCGCGCAGTGCAACTTTCCCGAACCATTAAGGGCGTTAAAGCCGTTAATAACAGTTTAATTATCAAATAAATCATGCCAACTTCTCTAAAAATCCCTCTTGATGCCTTAAAAGCAACCGTTGACTTAAGTGCTATAGATTCTACAACGCTCTTAACAACTCAAGCGGGGATTTTGGGGCAAGAGAGGGCGCAGTCTGCGCTGGAATTCGGTCTTGCCATGCCCAATTCAGGCTATAATATTTTTGTTATGGGTGAAACGGGCTCGGGGCGTTTGTCAATGGTCATGCAATATTTAGCCACCATTGCCCCGCATCAAGCAGCGCCTGTTTCGTATGCGTATGTGGATAATTTCGATAATCCACGCGAACCCATTGCCATTGAATTACCTGCAGAGTGTGGTCAAGATTTTTGCAAAGCCATCGAAAATTTAATCACGAATGTGCTGGCGACATTCCCCTCTGCATTTGAAAATCCTAGCTATCAACAGAAAAAAACAGCCGTTGAACGCCAGTTTGTTCACACTTATCGAGATGCAACAGAGCGTATTGATGCGCAAGCACGCGAATTAAATATTGGCTTATTTTCAGAAAACGAGGTCTTTAATTTTGTACCGCTTTATGAAAATAAACCGATGCGCGAAGAGCAACTATCCGCATTATCTGCTGAAGCAAGGGACGTATTTAAACAGCATATTGAAGCGCTTGAAGATTGCCTAAGTGAGGCATTACTTGAATTACCACAATGGCGCAGAGAACTTGCGGCGTCTATGCAGCAACTGAATAATGACACTATTGATGCCGCCATTGAGCCGTTATTTGCAGAATTGAATGTGCAATATGAAGCCGTAGATGATGTCGTGACATATTTATCAGAAGTCAAAAAAAATCTTCGTCACACCATTAACGACTATTTAATGCCCGTATCGACAAACGATCCTATTGAGCGTGATCATACATTAAAAAAGCTAATTTTAGAGCAATATGCACCTAATATCTTAATTGATAATAAACAGGATAGCGGTGCACCGGTTATTTATGAAACGCATCCTACCTATCAAAATCTTTTTGGTCGCGTGGAATATACGAACGATCAAGGTACGCTCGTCCCCCATTATCGTCGTATTTGCGCTGGGGCATTGCATAAAGCGAATGGGGGTTACTTAATTTTAGATGCTGATAAAGTACTAAACTATCCTTTTGTTTGGGAAGGCTTAAAGCGAGCGCTAAAATCAGGCTACATTGAAATTGAGTCGCCCTATACGGAGCAAAGTGCGAATACCATTACATTAAAACCGGAAGTTATTCTTTTAAATGTCAAAGTGATTCTCGTGGGCAGTAGTGATATTTACTATGTGCTGGATTCGATGGACGATGAATTTAATGAACTGTTTCGTGTACTCGCTGATTTTGATTATCGTATTCCGCGTACTCAAGAAACCATGCTACATTTTGCGCAATTAATGGTAAAACAAGCGAAGGATGCTAAAACGTATCCACTAACGCGCAAAGCCATCGAGAGTTTAATTGAGTACAGTTGCCGGTTAGCGGAAAGTCAGCAATATTTTTCTGCATGTATTAATGACGCGCTTGAAATTATTGGTGAAGCGCAACTCTTTTGTAAAAAATCACATGATGAGCACATTGACAAAAAACACATTGACGCCGCATTGAGTGCGCGAGAATATCGCAATGGTCGTATGTCGCAAACCATTTTAGAAGAAATGCTCGATGGTACCATTTTAATTGATACCGATGGCGGGGCGATTGGAAAAATTAATGGCTTAACGGTTATTGATATTGGGGGTAGCAGTTTTGGAACGCCTGCACGCATTACGACAACGGTTTATCCCGGGTCACGCGGTATTGTAGACATTGAGCGCGAAGCTGAACTTGGGCAAGCGCTGCATTCTAAAGGCGTGATGATTTTAACAGGCTATTTGGGACATTGTTATGCACAACAATTTCCACTTGCTATTTCAGCAAGCATCGCTATTGAGCAGTCGTATGGGTATATTGATGGTGACAGCGCTGCATTGGCAGAGCTTTGCAGCTTAATTTCAGCGTTGACACGCGTGCCGATTAAACAAAGTTTTGCTGTGACGGGATCGATTAATCAATATGGTGAAGTTCAAGCAATTGGCGGTGTCAACGAAAAAATTGAAGGATTCTTTCGTTTATGCCAGTCGCGCGGCTTGAATGGGCTGCACGCTGTCATTATTCCCGCTGCAAATAAACGTAATTTAATGTTGAAACAAGAAGTGTTAAATGCGGTTTCAGAGGGACTGTTTGCCATCTATGCTGTGAATACGG
>OMIH01000108.1 GCA_900299045.1 Methylococcaceae bacterium | reverse complement strand
CTGTGGAAGCGGCTCGTGCGGGTGAGCAGGGTAAAGGTTTTGCGGTTGTGGCAATTGAAGTGCGCAATTTAGCGCAACGTGCCGCCAATGCAGCCGGTGAAATTAAGCGTTTGATTGGCGATTCTGTTGAGCGTGTATCGGGCGGCAGCAAACAAGTTGCGGACGCTGGTCAGACCATGCAAGATATTGTGACGGCTATTCAAGAGATGGCAAATATTATTGCGGATATTACCAGTGCATCCGTTGAGCAAAGTACCGGTATTTCTCAGGCAGGGCAAGCGATTAGTTCAATGGATGATGTAACACAACAAAATGCAGCGTTAGTTGAACAAATTGCCTCCTCTTCAGAGTCACTTGAACAGCAAACCAAAAACTTAGCTAAAGAACTCGCTTATTTTAAAACGGGAAATATGGATAGCGTCAATTATGTGGTTCCCAAAAATCCTGTGAAAGCAATGCAAGCGCAGGTGAAATCGACCAATATTATGCCTAAAGCCATCGTAGCAAAAGCCAATGAAAAAGAGGCAATTTCTCTAGTAGGTGATGATTGGGAAGAATTTTAAAATAAAAAATTCACTTTTTACCAAAAAACGAAAGAAGCGCTATGTTGCAGAACATGGCGTTTTTTTTGCGCTTCAAAAAAATGGAGTAAGCCAAAATACCAACGAAAGAATCAATTAAGAATAACGCAACTAAACATTGCTTAATGTGTAGCTATAAAGAGAAAGTGAGAAATAACGCTAAGGAGATATGTGGCGTCCCCAAGGGGGTTCGAACCCCTGTTACCGCCGTGAAAGGGCGGTGTCCTAGGCCACTAGACGATGGGGACTAGATTTTATTTTAGTAATACATTTTGGTGGAGCTAAGCGGAATCGAACCGCTGACCTCAACACTGCCAGTGTTGCGCTCTACCAATTGAGCTATAGCCCCGTATTGAATTGCCCATTTTACAGATTTTACGGTTAATGTCTAGTTTTTGTTAAAAAATCACGGTATTTTTTTATAAAAAGTGGCATGAAAACTTATAAAAGGACATGAAGTTCAGGATAGTTTTCAATCAATGTAGTATGAAAATGGTCGATATATTGGGCGTCTTGACGTAAATGACGGGCAATATTGACAGGGACTTCACGCAATACACGCATCGGGCGATTTGTGAGGAAGACAAGTTTATCCGCTAATGCGATTGCTTCGCGCAAATCATGGGTGACAAATAGCACCGTATGCGGTCGTTGTTGCCAGAGATTCTCAAGTAATAAACGTACTTCCCGCGCCATTGGCGCATCAAGTGATACAAATGGCTCGTCCATTAGGAGTAAATTGGGATTGATGGCAAATGCGCGAATAATAGACACTCGCCGCCGCATACCTTCAGAGAGTTGCTGAGGATAGGCAGCTACGTAAGCCCTTAACTGCATAAAATCGAGAAGACGCTCAATGTGTGCTTTTTGAGCATCGGTTGGTGACGTAAAAACCAGTTCAATATTTTCACGAACCGTGCGCCATGGTAGCAAACAAGGTTGCTGAAAAACGTAGCCAATTTTAGGGGATTGTGTTGCCTTGCTTAAACGAATATCACCCGTATAGTTCGCATCAAGTCCTGCGATGCTGTTGAGTAGTGTTGTTTTTCCACAGCCCGATTGCCCAACTAAGCAGACAAATTCCCCCGCACCCAACGTGAGAGAAAAATTTTCAATAGTCGGGGCGAGTGCACCATGATGCGTCTTATTGTGAATTGTAATCGTTACGTCTGTCATAAGCGCCAGCGTTTTGCAGCGGTGTCAATGGGTTTGAGTATAGCCAATTCAATGAATTGAATAACGCCAACAAAGGCAATGGTGTAAGCTAAAATGCTTGCAATATCGAACCATTGAAAAAATAAATGAAGTTGATAACCCATACCATTACTGCGACCAAGTAATTCCACCATTAAAATAATTATCCAAATCAGTGCAATACCCGAACGCGTCGCACTCATTAAAAAGGGATGAAGTTGTGGCAAAATAACATGTTTTAGCGTTTTAAATTGACTAAATTGATAACTTTTTGCCATGTTCAGTAAATTTTTATCCAAGGCACGAGTGCCTTCACGCAAGGTAACAATCACATTCGGCACTTTATTGATAACAACCGCCAAGATTGCTGCAGACTCACTGAGTCCAAACCAAACGTAACATAAAATAATTGTTACCAATGCGGGCACGTTGAGAAAAATAATGAGCCAATGATCAAAAAACGCATTGAGTTTTTCATTCCTGCCTAACGCAACACCAATGACACAGCCAATACTCATTGAGATGATGAAACTCACCATTAAGCGCAGTAGCGTCACGCCCAAATGATAGGGCAACTCACCGCTTTGACAATGGGTAAAAAAAACCTGTGCCACCGTTTGCGGCAGTGGCAGTAGAGCACTTTGTAAATACCACGCCAAAAGTTGCCACAGACTCAAAAAAACAAGGATAGAGAGTGTAGGCAGTGTTTTTAAAAACAAGAGTGATTACTCCGCTGTCCAGAATGTACCCTGTGATAATTCAGGTTTAGCACCTATTTTAGGGCTTAATTGATAAAGTGCGTGGTAGAGTTCCTGCGCAGCGTGTTGATTAGTCATTGTCCATGTACTCACACGTCCTTCACAATAACGCTCGCGCAATACAGATGGTGCAAAAGGCATTTTAGCTGTCGTTTTCCCCCAAAGTGCGTCATCGCTACATAAACTGTTTTTAGCTTGCGTGGTGGCTTTAAAAAAAGCAGTTAACGCTGTTTTATGCGCATTTCCCCACGACTCTTTAAAGACATAACCCAGCGTCGGTACCATTTCTTGAATGCCTACTTTTTCTTGTAGTGCTTTACCATCCAGTAATTGTTTGTACCCTTGTGCTTGCAGTTGCGCGGCAAAATGCCAATAGGTCAGTACGGCATCAACACGTTGATTTTTGAGTTGTTCACTGATTAGCGGAGGAGCACCGAATGTTTTTTCAGTTTTCGTGTTTAAATCAATGGCTTCTTTTTGAGCCACCGCTTGAAGTAACAGCCAATTTTTATCAAGTTCCCCACCCACAATGCCTAGGCGTTTTCCTGCTAAATCCGCCACGCTTTGAATTGGGCTATCTGCCCGAACCACCAATGCACCAGAGGCAGTTGAGTACGGATAAAGCGTGAAATCTGCACCCGTTTGCCGTGCTTGTGATACCCAAAGCCAATCCGACACAATCATATCGACAGCGCCCGATTGCAACGCAATTTTCGCCGCTTCTGCGGTCGCAATAGTTTGGATTTGTACTTCAAAATCGTCAGATTTAGGTAGCACACTCAATTCCCAGTCAAGTGTTCCTGCGGTTTGTACGCCAATTTTGAATAAGGGTTTTTCGCTTGCCAATGCAGATTGAGATAACATCAATCCTAGCGCCATCATACTTTTTAATTTCATAAAGTTTCCGTTTTTTTGGTGAAAATTACACGACAAATTTTTGTAAAATAGAATCTAAAAAATGCCAACCAACGTCAGTGCAAACGTATAAATCTTCAGATTTAACCAGTAATTTTTCATGCACGCAATCACTTAGTTGTGGCTCAAGGGTGGATGCGCTAAGTCCCGTAACGGTTTCATAGTGTGTGAGCGAAAAACCTTGCTTTAAACGCAAATGATTCATCAAAAATTCCAACGGTAAATCCGTTTGCGAAATAGTTTCTTCGATGAATTCATGCGATGTTAGTTGTTGATAACGATCGGGATGTTTATTTTTTTGTGTACGGACAATGTTATGAGGGAGCGCTAAACTGAGTTTGCCATGACCACCCGCTCCAATACCTAAGTAATCCCCAAATTGCCAATAATTGACATTATGCCTGCATTGCTTACCGCGCAGACTATACGCTGAAACTTCGTATTGCTCAAAATGATGCGCGGCTAGAATATGTTGACAGTGTTGCTGTGTTTGGAAAATGAGGTCATCAGAGGGCAACGTGGGCGGGTAGCGATGAAAATAAGTATTGGGTTCAAGCGTTAATTGATAAAACGACAAATGCGTTGGCTCAAGTGCTAAAGCAGTGAGGATGTCGTGTTCACTATGCGTTAAAGTGGATTGCGGCAAACCAAACATGAGATCTAAATTAAAATTCTCAAAGTCTACTTTATGTACCATTTCAGCCGCTCGAATGGCTTCTTTGCCGCTGTGAACCCGTCCAAGTTGCGAGAGCAAATGATCATCAAAGGTTTGGACACCAATAGATAAACGATTGATGCCAATAGCACGAAAATCGGCAAATTTTTCAAACTCAAATGTACCCGGATTGGCTTCGAGTGTGATTTCAATGTTTTCTGCAAACGGTAATTGCAGTTGAATGCCACGCAGCAAATCATCTAGGGCTCGCGCTGAAAATAAACTAGGCGTGCCACCACCAATAAATATCGTTTCAAGTGGACGTGTAACCTGATAACGCGCGATATCGCGTGCTAAATCGGCGAGCAAGCAATTAACGTAATGTGTTTCTGGGAGCGTATATTTGATTGCATGGGAATTAAAATCGCAATAAGGGCATTTTTTTAAACACCACGGAATATGAATGTACAAACTAAGTGGTAACAAGGACAAATCATCAAGGTAGGTTTAGAATAGGCATGAAGTGTAACACAAAACAGAGGAAGGCTTTATGCGCTTATTACTGGTTGAAGATGATGAAATTTTAGGTGATGGCTTAGTGGCGGGTCTTACCATGGAAGGCTACGCTGTAGATTGGCTGACAAATGGAAAGTTAGCCGATGAAGCACTGCAAGTTAACAGCTACGAATTAATTGTTTTAGATTTGAATTTGCCCGATATGGATGGTATCAGCATCCTACGCGCCTTACGTGCTCGTAAAAATGAAACGCCTGTGCTTGTGCTGACCGCAAAAGATACTATTCCTGATCGTATTTTAGGGCTCGACAGTGGAGCTGATGATTTTGTGATTAAACCGTTTGATTTAAACGAAGTGTGCGCCCGTTTGCGAGCCTTAGCAAGGCGAAATGAAGGGCGTAGCGCACCTACCATTGATCACGCTGGTATTGTGCTCGATCCAGCGTCACATCACGTCACATTTCAAGGTGAAAAGGTCGAATTATCGCAAAAAGAATTCGAAATTTTGAGTTTTTTAATGAGCAATATTGGGCGTGTGATTTCACGGGCGCGACTTGAAGAGAGTGTATATTCTTGGAATTCTGATGTTGAAAGCAATACCGTGGAAGTACATATTCATCATTTACGCAAAAAACTCGATGCCTCTGTTATTCGTACTGTGCGTGGTGTCGGCTACATTATTGATGCGGATGAAGAATGATGAATTATTCACTACGCCGTTTACTCCTGTTTAGTTTGCTTAGTGCATCGATGTGCATTTGGGGCGTGACTGCTTTTTTTACTTATAAAGTCACGCGTGATGAGGTGGCGAGTTTATTTGATGCAGAGCTCGCGCAATCGGCTAAAGTTCTGCATAGTTTTATTGAAAGTCTGCTCAAAGAAGGGTCACTGTCTGCGCATTGGATGCAAACGCAAAATGATGAACAGCTGCATGTGTATTCCCTCAAGCGTAAAACGAATAAAAATCGTGCGTTTCAGCTACTTGCAGACGAAGATAATAATTTGCGCAGTGCTGATACCTTGCCAAGTAGTTTAATGCGCAGTTTTGACGAAAAAAATATCGACGATCAACTTTGGGGGGTCTTTGATGATTTATTGCAAGAAAGCGCGTTAGGGCACAAATACGAGCGAAAAATTGCGTTTCAATTATGGTCAAAAACCAATGGCGTCGTATTGCATTCTGATAGTGCGCCACTTTTTGCGCTTTCTTCTGCTGATCATGGATTTAGTGAAACGACGATTGATGGTCATGTTTGGTATGTATTTAGTATTGCGAGCTCAAATGGTGAGTATATTGTCCATGTAGGTCAGAAAGGAGAAATCCGAGCGCAATTAACCGATGAAATTTCACTGCAATTAGTGACGCAGTTTTTAGTCGGATTGCCTATTTTAGGGCTTGTGATTTGGTTTATTGTGGGTCATGCACTCGCACCACTCAATCGCCTTGAAATTGCACTTTCACGACGTGAAGCAAGCTATTTGAAGCCATTGTCAATCAAAAAACTGCCGAATGAAATTGTACCCATTGTGCATGAAATTAATGCACTCTTTGTGCAACTTGAGCAAGCTTTTGAGCATGAAAGGCAATTTACAGCGGATGCCGCACATGAATTGCGTACACCGCTAGCAGGTCTGCTCACGCAAGCGCAAGTTGCTATGCGAACCGCTGACGATACAGTGCGAAATCAAGCGCTTAAACGTATTGAGCAAGCCGTGCATCGCATGACATATTTAGTACAACAGTTGCTTACGTTTTCGCGCATCGATTCCAACACCGAATATTTAGCGAAAGCCAGTACGCAAATTGACCGAGAAATTGTGCAAGTGATTACTGAATTAGACGCAGAGGCGTATAAAAAACGTATTCACGTTGAATTTATTGAAGAAAATGTTGTCCCTATTATGACAAATACGCTGCTTATCACTATTTTGATTCGAAATATTATTGATAATGCCATTAAATACACACCACAACGCGGTGATATTCGCGTGAGTCTTATTGGCACGCGAACGCAGTTGTGTTTTTGTGTCGAAGACTCAGGACCGGGTATTGCGCCTGAAGAATATGAGAATTCACTCAAGCGTTTTCATCGCTGCGTCGAAACTGCGCATACAGCGCAAGGAACGGGTTTGGGTTTCTCAATTGTGCAGCGGATTGCAGGGATTCATAACGCAGAACTATCGCTGGGCACGTCTGAATTAGGCGGGTTAAAGGTCAAAGTGTCTTTTAATTTACCCAATACTGCACCAGAAAAAAAACGTGCTCGAAAATTAAGTTTTTTTAAATAGTTAAATGGCATTTTTTGATTTCACGGGCGTGTGTGTACGCCCGTGTTCTTTCTAATGTGCCTCGTCCCAATTATTGCCAACACCCACGTCAACAACCAGCGGAACATTGAGTTCTGCCGCGCCACTCATTAACGATTTTATTTTTTCAACAACCCCGTCTATATCTTGTGCGTTAATTTCAAATACCAACTCGTCATGCACTTGCATAATCATTTTGGCATCAATGTTATCGTGCAACAGCCATTCATCAACACGGAGCATCGCACGTTTGATAATATCAGCGGCGGTGCCTTGCATTGGCGCATTGATGGCGGTGCGCTCGGCATATTGGCGAAGTGCGGCATTGCGCGAATCAATGTCGGGTAAATATAAACGTCGACCAAATAACGTTTCAACATAGCCTTGTTCTTTAGCGAGAATGCGCGTGTCATCCATGTATTTTTTGACATTAGGATAACGTGCAAAGTACGCATTGATATACGTTTGCGCGTCACTGCGTGAAACGTCGAGTTGTTTTGCGAGTCCAAAGGCGGACATACCATAAATCAACCCAAAATTAACGGCTTTTGCTTTGCGTCGCAAATCAGAGGTGACCTCAGCAAGCTCAACGTTAAAAACATCTGCGGCGGTGGCGCGATGCACATCTTCCCCTTGTGAAAAAGCGGTGATAAGTCCTTCATCGCTGGCGAGATGCGCCATAATGCGTAGTTCAATTTGTGAATAATCCGCCGCCACTATTTTGTAGCCTTTAGGCGCAATAAACGCTTGGCGAATTTTTCGACCTTCGGGACTGCGAATAGGAATATTTTGTAAATTGGGTTCTGATGACGACAAACGCCCCGTGGCTGTCACCGCTTGATGATAAGAGGTGTGTACACGCCCAGTTTTGACATTGATTTGGTCGGGCAATTTATCCGTATAAGTAGACTTTAATTTACTTAAACTGCGATGTTCAAGAATCAGTTTGGGTAATGCGTATTCTTCGGCAAGCTCTTGCAAAACAGATTCATCTGTAGACGGTTGACCTTTAGGTGTGCGTTTGATGACAGGAATTTGCAGTTGCTCATACAGAATTGTTTGAATTTGCTTAGGTGAATTCAAATTAAAATGATGCCCCGCTTCATCATGGGCTTTTTGCTCTAAGCTCATCATTTGCTGTGAAAGCGCCATACTTTGATGGACGAGTAAATTGTCATCAATTAACACACCATTACGCTCAAGTCGAGCAAGCACCGGTAGCAGTGGCATTTCGAGCGTGTTGTATAATTGACGTAATTCGACCTGCGCTTGCAATTTTGCTTGCAGGGCATGATGTAGTCGCACAGACACATCCGCATCTTCAGCGGCATAATGCGCTGCCGTTTCAATAGCGATTTCTGAAAAATTGAGTTGCTTTGCGCCTTTGCCGGCAACGTCCTCGTAGCTTATTGTTTTTAAGTTTAAATATTTTTGTGCAAGAAAATCTAAATTATGTTTTCCCGTGCTGTCGAGAACATACGACGCTAACATGGTATCGTCAGCAATGCCTTGAAGGGTGATGCCATGATTTGCGAGAACATGATAATCGTATTTAAGATTTTGACCGACTTTGTGCTTATTTGGATTTTCGAGTAGAGGGCGCAGTTTTTCTAAGACAATATCACAATTGAGCTGCACGGGCGCATTGGGATAAGTATGTGAAAGCGGAACATAAGCGGCTTCACCGGTCTGCATAGCAAAAGATATCCCAACCAGTTGTGCTTGCATGTAATCTAAACTGGTGGTTTCGGTATCTATGGCAATCAACGCAGATTGTTCTAAACGCTCGATCCACGCATCAAGTTGCGCCATCGTTAAAATAATATCGTAGTGTGCAGTCTGGGTGGTTTGCTGGTCGCTGGTGGGTGTTGTATCTGCTTGGTCTAATTTCGCAGAAGTCTGTTTAGATAAGCTACTTAGCCAAGCAGAAAAGCCAAATTCTACTAGCAGTTCGTTGAGTTGACTGTCATGCACGGGGCGACGTGTTAAATCTGCCATGTTATAAGGTAATTCTAAGTCACAGCGAATGACGGTGAGTTGCTTGGCAAGTGCGAGTTGTTCTAAATTGCTGCGTAAATTTTCACCCACTTTTCCGGTGATGTCATCTGCATGGGCAACTAAATTGTCGAGTGTATCGTATTGCGCTAACCATTTTGCGGCTGTTTTTGCGCCCACTTTTGGAACACCTGCAATATTATCTGAACTATCACCCACAAGCGCCAGATAATCGGCTATTTGATCAGGGCGCACCCCAAATTTTTCCATCACGCCATCTACGGTCAATCTCGTTTTGCTCATGGTGTCTTCGAGCGTGATGTGTTCGTTGACAAGTTGCGCCATATCTTTATCGCTGGTGGCAATAATGACATGATGTCCTTGCGTTTTGGCATAACAGGCGAGAACTCCCAACACATCGTCCGCTTCAACGCCTGATGCGCTAATGAGCGGAATGCCCATCGCGCGAATGAGCGCGTGGAGTGGCTGGATTTGACTGCCTAAATCAGCAGGCATTTCTGTCCGGTTTGCTTTATAAACTGGCGATAATTCGTGGCGAAAGGTTTTGGTTTTGCTATCAAAAACGACGGCAATATGCGTTGGATTGTAGTCAGTTAGCAATTTTCGCAGCATATTCGATACGCCATAAATGGCATTCGTTGGCTCGCCTTTTGCATTTGTGAGCGGTGGAATAGCGTGGTAAGCACGAAACAGAAACGAAGAACCATCAACAAGAATTAAGGGGGATGTCATAATTTTTTAGGTAATGTAAAAAGAAACATAACGCATATTGTAAACGTTAGCGCTGTCACATCGTGTAAATTCTGCGATAATAGACGCTAATTGCAAATAAGCGTGTGCGATGAAATTAACGTGCTTATTCATTTTTCATTCAATTAACCTAACTAACTATTATGAGCGAAAAAAAATATAAACCCTGTGATTTGGTTATTTTTGGTGGTCTTGGCGATTTATCGCGTCGTAAATTGTTGATGTCTTTATATCAACTGGATAAATCTAATTTGCTCGAGCCTCAAACGCAAATTATTGCTGTTGACCGTTTGCCTGAAACACGCGAGAGTTTTACACAAATTGCACATAAAAGTTTGCTTGAATTTTTAAACGAGTCGCTTGATGAAACAGTGTGGGCGCGATTGTCTGCGCGTTTTAATTATTTGCAACTTGATATTAGCAATTTGGATGAATTTAAAAAATTAGGCGCGGTGCTAGATCAAAAAAATCGTGTGACGGTGAACTATCTTGCCATTCCGCCTTTTTTATTTAGCAATATTTGCAATGGACTCAAAAAAGCAAAATTAGTCACAAAAGAGGCGCGTATTGTGATGGAAAAGCCTATCGGTCACGATTTAGCGTCTTCACAAGTTATCAATGATACTGTGCAGAGTGTGTTCCAAGAATCCCAAATTTACCGTATTGACCATTATTTAGGTAAAGAAACGGTATTGAATTTGCTCGCATTGCGTTTTGCGAATTCGATTTTTACAACCAATTGGAGCCACAGCACTATCGATCATATTCAAATCACCGTTGCTGAAGAAGTCGGTATTGAAGGACGCTGGGATTATTTTGACCATTCTGGTCAATTGCGTGATATGTTGCAAAATCATTTACTACAGATTTTGACGTTTATTGCGATGGAGCCGCCTGTCAATTTGGAAGCGCAAAGTATTCACAATGAAAAAATCAAAGTCTTGCAAGCATTGCGCCCCATTGAAGATTATAACGTCGGCAAACGCACGGTGCGTGGGCAATATGCCGCTGGTTATATCAAAGGCAAAGAAGTGGTTGGGTATTTAGAAGAAGAGGGCGCGAATACGCAAAGTACGACAGAAAGTTTTGTGGCAATGCGTGTTGATATTGATAATTGGCGTTGGGCTGGCGTCCCGTTCTATTTGCGTACGGGTAAACGCATGAGTTATAAGCGTACTGAAATTGTGGTTTACTTTAAGCAATTGCCCCACAATATTTTTAAAGACAGTTTTTATGATTTACCGCCCAATAAATTGATTATTCATTTGCAGCCCAAAGAAGGCGTGGAAATTGAAATTTTAAATAAAGTACCTGGCATTGACGGCTCGATTCGTTTACAAAAAAATAAATTGGATTTGAGCTTTTTAAATCAAGACAAAAAGCATGTATCGGGTGGATATGAGCGTTTATTACTTGAGTCGATGCGTGGAAACAATACGCTATTTATTAGCCGCGAAGAAACCGAGCAAGCATGGACATGGGTGGATTCGATTCAACGTGCATGGGAAAAATTAAGCGATACACCAAAACCGTATCCAGCAGGAACATGGGGACCAAATTCAGCTGATGCGCTGTTGGCGCGTGATGGTCGTACATGGGAAGACTGATTTTGTTGTATAAAAATAATTAAAACTAATAAAGTTAATAAAGTAAAAGAGAGAAAACAACTATGAACCCAATTATTCAGAGTGTGACGAATGAAATTATCGAGCGAAGTTATGTAACGCGCTCGGCATATTTAAAACACGTCGATACTTATTCAAAGAAAAAACCACAGCGTGTTGGGATGGGCTGTGCCAATTTAGCGCATGGATTTGCCGCGTGTAGCGAAGAAGAAAAAGCGGATTTAGCCGCTGAAGATAAACCCAATATTGCAATTATCACGTCTTATAACGATATGCTCTCGGCGCATCAACCGTATAAAGACACGCCAGATTTGATTAAAGAAACCATTCGTCAAGAAGGCGGTGTTGCGCAAGTAGCGTGTGGAGTTCCCGCTATGTGTGACGGCATTACGCAAGGGCAAGCGGGCATGGAATTGTCGCTATTTAGCCGTGATTTAATTGCGATGACGACAGCCATTGGTATGAGCCACAATATGTTTGATGGTGGGTTGTATTTGGGGGTATGCGACAAAATTGTCCCAGGACTTCTCATTGGGGCGTTGAGTTTTGGTCATTTACCGGCGATTTTCGTGCCGGCAGGTCCTATGCCAAGCGGTATTACCAATAAACAAAAAGCTCAAGCACGTCAAAAATATGCGTTAGGTCAAATTAGTCGTGAAGAATTATTGGCGGCTGAATCAGCGTCTTATCACAGCGCGGGGACTTGTACGTTTTACGGCACAGCAAATACGAATCAAATGATGATGGAAATGCTTGGCTTGCATTTACCCGGTAGCTCCTTTGTCAATCCTTATACACCGCTACGTGATGAACTAACAAGAGAAGCAGCACGTCAAATTCTCAAGTTTACCGATTTAGGCGACGATTACCGTCCACTCGCGTATGTGGTTGATGAAAAAGCGATTGTTAACGCGGTTATTGGTTTGCTTGCTACAGGTGGTTCTACGAATCACACCATGCACTTGATTGCGATTGCGCGTGCATCGGGCATTAATTTGAACTGGGACGACTTTGATCGTTTATCTAAAGTGATTCCTTTACTTGCTAAGGTGTATCCCAATGGATCCGCTGACGTGAATCATTTCCATGCAGCGGGTGGTATGGGCGTATTAATTAGCGAATTGTTACATAATGGTTTAATGCACGAGGACACGATTGCGGTGGCTAGTAAACGTGGTATGTCCAATTATTGCCAAGAGCCGCGCCTTATTGATCATAAATTAGTGTGGGAACCCGTTCCTGCTCAACCGCTGGATTTAACCGTACTGAGTACCGTTGAAAAACCCTTTGCCGCAAGCGGTGGTTTGCATGTGATGCAAGGTAATTTAGGGCGTGGCGTGGCGAAATTATCCGCTGTATCAGCCGATCATCAAATTGTTGAAGCACCTGCAGTGGTCTTTGATGATCAAGAAGATTTCCTTGCGGCATTTAGACGTGGTGAACTCGAAAAAGATTTTGTTGCGGTCATTCGTTTTCAAGGTCCACGCGCAAACGGTATGCCCGAATTGCACAAACTCACGCCGCCCATGGGCGTTTTGCAAGATAAAGGCTTTAAAGTTGCTTTAATTACAGATGGTCGTATGTCGGGCGCGTCAGGAAAAGTACCGTCTGTGATTCATTTATGCCCTGAATGTGAAATGGGTGGACCTTTAGCAAAAGTGCATAATGGTGATCGCATCTCACTTAATCTGCAAACGGGCGATATTAATGTCTTAGTGGATAATGATGAATTTAATGCGCGTGTACCTGTGCCTAATTCTGCGCGTAATCATCACATGGGAATGGG
>OMIH01000107.1 GCA_900299045.1 Methylococcaceae bacterium | reverse complement strand
TGGTCAATGCAAAATGTATTCGTCATTTTTTCCAATTCATTGAAATAAAAGATTTTAGTCTTCAAACTTGATTTTTTGTCATGTATTCAGTGTAAAAATAGAGCACTACGCTAAACGATTTGCGTATTAATGATAACACATTCGCATTAACTATCAATATAACGCAAAATTAGAAAAAAGACTGGATAAATCTATAGCTAATCTTCACATAAAAGCGGGAAAAAGTAATGATAATCAACCGCCCACTAACTTGTCATAGGCGGTTGATTTAATGAAATAAACAACGCTTAAATTAAAGTGCCGCTGTTAGAATGCGACGACTGATGTCAAGTGATACGTCGCTTTTTTCACCAAGTTGCAACATATTATGTGATGTGAGTTGTGCAATGATGGCGTCAACCGCATCCAAACCAATATGATAATCAGATAAGTGTGTTTTAACGCCTAAGCGTTCAAAAAATTCGCGCGTTTTCTGAATTGCTAAATCTATGCGCTCCTCATCACTGCCCTCTGTAATATGCCAAACGCGCTGCGCATACTGGAGAAGTTTTTCGTGTTTTGCTTGACGACGCTCATTGAGCATTGCGGGTAATATAATAGCTAGCGTTTGCGCATGATCCAATCCATAAAGCGCGGTAATTTCATGCCCAATCATGTGTGTTGCCCAATCTTGAGGAACACCTGCACCAATTAACCCATTAAGCGCGAGAGTGGCTGTCCACATGAAATTGGCTTGCAAAGTATAGTCGTGCGGCTTTTCAAGAAGTTCAGGACCTATTTCAATTAACGTCAATAATAAGCCTTCAGCAAAACGATCTTGGACTTTTGCATCAACGTGGTAGGTGAGATATTGTTCTGCAATATGCGTGAAAGCATCAACGACCCCATTAGCTAATTGATGCTTTGGCAATGTATAACTTAATGTTGGGTCAAGTATTGAAAATTGAGGAAACACCCATTGACTTGCAAAATGCAGTTTCGCCTTGAGTGCTGTTCGAGAAATCACCGACACACTGTTCATTTCTGAGCCGGTTGCGGGTAGTGTTAATACCGCGCCATAAGGGACTGCGCGTTTGATATGAGCGCCTTGTGATAAAAGAATATCCCATGGATCGCCTTCTTCATACACTGCCGCTGCAACAAATTTTGTTCCGTCAATCACAGAGCCGCCACCTACAGCTAACAAAAAATCCAACTGATTTTCTTTGATTTGTGCAACGGCTTTCATCAAGGTTTCGTATGTAGGATTTGCTTCAATACCGCCAAACTCTTCACTATAACGCGAACCTAATGCGTTGGTTACTTTGTCTATGGTGCCATGCGCTTTCGCACTGTGTCCGCCAAACAAGATTAAGACTCGTGCATCTGCTGGAATAAGTTGATCCAATTCGCTAATTTTACCTTCACCAAAAGCGATACGCGTAGGATTGTAAAAATGAAAATTTAGCATTCAATTAAGTCCTTAAAATTTTAGAGAGAGGTTGAAAAATAAGCGAGAATTATATCACTTATGCTTAACCACCCTAGGACGCTTTGCATAAAATTCTTTTGGTATTAAAGCAAAGAGGGAGATGAAAACAGGGGAAGATGGATGTTACTTTACATTGACCGCGTATTTTTTAGCCGTCGAGCGATTAACATTGGGTTTCGCATAGCGATTTCTTATCGTCCAGCACGATGTTGATAATAACAAACGTAA
Source organism: Methylococcaceae bacterium (assembly GCA_900299045.1). Taxonomy (GTDB): domain Bacteria; phylum Pseudomonadota; class Gammaproteobacteria; order Methylococcales; family Methylomonadaceae; genus UBA10906. The sequence continues at coordinate 7,263 of OMIH01000107.1, read as the reverse complement.
TTTTTTCACATCCTCACCCGTATATACGTCTTCATTTTTTAGGCTCGCATTGACCCATTTTGCAGACGGGGGTATTTGATGTTGTTTAAGCAGTTTCATCACAGTATCTGCTGGCATATCGCGTTTTATCGCGCCAGTTGAAATCCATGTAGATAAATTCTCTTCCTTTGATAACAGGTAAAGCAAATGCCAATCGTTTGGCAATATATCGCGATAGCGTTGAATCATATCGCATTGCGCAATAGCGACTATTCTATTGACATTACGCAAACCGTTTCGACCCATTAATTTTGCAATATGTGCCTTGAGTCGCGTAAATACGTCGTCATCTAAATTTCGTTCATGCTTGATTTTAACCAGTAAATTACCCACTTCCAAAAATGCGTCATCTGCGCGATAACCTGATTTTTTAAAAATATCAAGATATCCCGTCAGAATATTTATTTCTGACGCAAAATTTTTGACATAAAATTTCTTTTTGATCGCAGTGGTCATTTTTTTGATGTTTATATAGTGTTGCTCAATGTGTTAGAAATGAAAATGAACTACCCAAATAGTGCACACAAAAGTGTAAAATAATGCCTTGTTCAAGAAATTTTTTCATTATCTAAAGATATCATTTGCCATGACAGTAGACGTGAGGTAACGTGTTCTGCCTTCATGAATTAACAAGCGCTGTATAGTGCTAAATCAAGTCTAGCAAATAAAAGCCATGCGTGTAATCACTCATTTGAGTGATAGGCTATACCTCCTTTTGAAGGATAATTGATAGCTCTCTCACGTTAAGTGTGGTAAAAATAAACAAAACTAAGACTTAGTGTTCTTGTGCCACCTAAAATTAATAAAAATAACAATGATGAATCAAAGAATAGGTATTCCGTCTTCTGAATCATTACCGAGATTATTGATTGTTGATGATAATCCCAGCATGATTCGCTTACTTGCGACGATATTTGAAAAAGATTACAGCATCTCTTTTGCAACCGATGGCAAATCAGCGCTCGAGATGGTAGAACAAGAACCACCGTGTTTAATTTTGTTAGATGTGATGATGCCTGAAATGGATGGCTATGAAGTATGTAAACGGCTGAAAAGCAATGTATTAACAGCAGAAATCCCGATTGTTTTTGTAACGGCAAAATCGAATTCAGAAGAAGAAATTTATGCGTTAAATTTAGGTGCGGTAGATTATCTTTGCAAGCCCATTAGTCCACAAATTGCAAAAATTCGTGTAAAAAATCATATTAGAAATAAATATACACAAGGCTTTAGTACGATGGCAATGGATGCGCTTTCGTTAGCGATGTTGATTGTAGATGAAGAAGGCATGATCAAATACATCAACACGTGCGCAAAAGAGCTTCTTAATACCAAAATACGTAGCCTAACCGTCAAAGAGGATCGCTTATCGGCGGTTAGTTTTTCAGATAAAAGTAAACTGAGTGCTTTTATTACGGCAGCCACAAGCGAAGAAGAAATACGCAGTGCTATGTTTTTACGCGATGATGAAGTGCGACAAGTTTTTATCACGCCACTGCCGTCTATTCCATTTATGCTAAACGTCAAAATACCACTCGCACTTGTGTTGATTACAGAGCCCAACGAAACGCTATCTGAATTGCAATTAATGGGCAAACTCTACGATTTATCGCCAGCTGAATTGCGCGTTGCGTCTGCTTTACTTGCAGGTAAATCACCGGGAGAATATGCGAATGAAGCTGGACTAACTTTACATACCGTGCGCTCTCAATTAAAAAATTTATTTAGCAAAACCTACACACGCAGACAAGCCGAGTTAGTTGCGCTACTAAGCAAACTCCCCCCACTAAGAAGATAACACGCTAATTCATCACTTTTTTCTTTATTTTTTTCCTTGTTTCATCGTTAAGCCAATACGTTTACGTGACATATCAATATCCGTGACCGTCACGGTAACCACATCACCGGTTTTCACAATGTCGCGCGGATCTTTCACAAAGGTATCCGAAAGCTGCGAAATATGCACTAAACCATCTTGATGCACCCCCACATCGACAAATGCCCCAAAATTTGCCACATTCGTCACCACGCCTTGCAAACGCATTCCCACATCCAAATCCGCTATTTTTTCAACGCCTGCCTTGAATTCAACACTTTTAAATTCAGGTCGAGGATCACGTCCCGGTTTTTCCAATTCATGTAAAATATCGGTCACGGTGGGTACGCCAAAATGGGCATCAGTAAAATGTTCAGCATGTAATCCGCGTAAAAAAGAAACTTGACCGATTAAATCACGAATCGATTTCCCCGTTTTTGCCATAATATTTTCAACAACCGGATACGCTTCTGGATGTACTGCCGAGGCATCTAGTGGGTTATCCCCATTTGAGATACGCAAAAATCCTGCGCATTGTTCATAGGCTTTGCTACCTAGTCGCGGCACTTTTTTTAATTGATGACGACTCGTAAACGCGCCATGTTCATTGCGAAACGCAACGATATTCTCGCTCACGCTTGCGGATAATCCCGATACTTGTTTAAGCAGTGAAATAGACGCGGTATTCACATCCACACCAACTTTATTTACGCAATCCTCTACCACATTCCCCAGCATTTTAGCTAAATGCGTTTGATTCACGTCGTGTTGATATTGTCCTACCCCAATAGATTTTGGATCAATTTTAACCAATTCAGCCAGCGGATCTTGCACGCGCCTTGCAATCGATACCGCACCACGCAGTGATACATCTAAATGCGGAAATTCTTTCGCCGCTAATTCAGAAGCGGAATACACCGAGGCGCCCGCTTCAGACACCACGATTTTATTGAATTTCAACTCGCTATGACGCTTTAACACCTCTGCAACTAAGGCGTCTGTTTCACGCGACGCTGTCCCATTACCAATACTGACGAGTTCAACGCCATGCTGTTTACACAGTTTTGCCAGCGTCGCAATCGCCCCATCCCACTCATTACGCGGTTGATGAGGGTAGACCGTATCCGTTGCCACTACTTTGCCCGTTTTATCAACAATAGCAACTTTCACCCCTGTGCGAATACCTGGATCGAGTCCCATTGTCACTTTAGCGCCCGCTGGCGCAGCAAGAAGTAAATCGCGCAAATTATGGGCAAATACGTTAATAGCCTCTGCGTCGGCATGACTGCGAAGTTGATTTTTTAAATCGAGCTCTAGGCGAGGCAACAATTTGGTTTTCCATGCTAATTGCGCTGTGTCAGCTAACCACTGATTGGCAGGTTGCGCTAAATTGCCCACATTTAATTCACGCGCCACCTTTTGAATGCACAATGTATGACCGCGTTCTTCATCTTGCGCGGGCAAGAGATGTAATGCTAAAAAATTCTCATTGCATCCACGCAACATAGCAAGAGCGCGATGCGACGGTATTTTTCGCAGTGGCTCACGAAAATCGAAATAATCTTTAAATTTTTCCGCCTCTTTTTCTTTACCTTTAACCACAGATACGCAAATAACCCCTTGCGTCCATATTTGTTCGCGGCAATCGGCTAGTAATGGTGCATTTTCAGAAAGTGTTTCCATCAAAATTTGCCGCGCTCCTTCAAGCGCAAGCGCGGCATCATCAATCCCTTTTTCGACATTGATATAATTTTTCGCCAATATGTCAGGTAGCACTTGTCGATTGTCTAAAATCGCTTGCACTAAAGGCACCAATCCTGCTTCACGCGCTATTTGCGCTTTGGTGCGACGTTTGGGTTTAAACGGTAAATATAAATCTTCAAGCAAGGTTTTTGTTTGCGCAGCGAGAATAGCGGCTTGTAAATTGGGCGTTAATTTTTCCTGCGCAGCGATGCTGTCTAAAATCACCGTGCGTCGCGCTGCCAGTTCTCGCAAATACAGTAAACGCGATTCAAGTAAACGCAACTGCGTATCATCAAGTCCGCCCGTGATTTCTTTACGGTAACGTGCAATAAAGGGCACGGTTGAACCCTCGTCTAAAAGTGCCACCGCAGCCTCTATTTGGTGTATTTTTACCGTTAATTCATGAGCAATAATCTGATTGATTGACATAAGTGATATTTGAGAAAAAATGAACTATTGTGAAACGCGCACATTCACGCGGTTGTTTTCGTGTATTTTACCATTGAACAAAAAAGCAATTTGATTGAAATGCTATTTTATTGCTTCTTTTCGATTTTCATTTGCGAATCAGATTCAAAAGGGTTAGATTCACAACTTTTTTATCACAAAACGACATTATGACAAAACCAACGCCATACAGCCACATGGGTGGCGAGCAAGCCGTTCATTTACTGGTTGAACGCTTTTATTTTTATATGGATACGCTGCCTGAAGCAAAAAATATACGCGATATGCACCAAGCCGATTTAAGCTCGGCAAAGAATAAACTGTTCAAATTTTTATCTGGCTGGTTAGGTGGACCAAATTTGTTTGTGGAAGAATATGGACACCCTATGCTACGCGCTCGTCATTTTCCCTTCAGCATCGGTGAATCTCAACGCGATCAATGGATGCTTTGCATGAATAAAGCACTCGCTGAAATTCCGATGATTCCAGAGCTTGAAACCAGTATTAAAAATGCGCTGCAAGATTTGGCTACGCACATGATTAATCAAGAACCCGCCTAATCGCACATGATAGAACAACTCATCGTGCTTATTGCCGCGTTGGTAGCGAACACTTTTTCAGCGCTAGCCGGTGGTGGCGCAGGATTGATTCAGTTTCCGGTACTGCTGTTTTTAGGTCTTCCCTTTAGTGTTGCACTAGCCACGCACAAAGTCGCGTCCGTTGCGCTAGGAATTGGCGCGACGGTGCGCTATCTTAAAGAAGATATCGTGCAAAAGCGATTTGCATTATTCATGTTATTGGTAGGCGTGCCCGCTGTGATTTTAGGGTCGTTTATTGCTATTGAGTTGCCTGAGATATTAGCCAAAAAAGTGCTTGGAATGTTAACGATGTCACTGGGACTTTACTCTATTTTTCAAACACAATTTGGTCAATTACATACGCCAAAAAATCAAGATAATCGCGGACTTTTCATCGGTGGCGCAGGGTTATTTGCCATCGGTTTTCTAAACGGCTCGATTGCATCGGGAACAGGCTTATTTGCCACGATTTTACTGGTAAAATGGTTTGGCTTTGATTATAAACGCGCGGTTGCTTACACACTCATTGTGGTTGGCTTATTTTGGAATGGCGTTGGTGGTGTGACGTTAGCGTTGATCTCACACGTCAAATGGACGTGGATTCCTATGCTCTTAATAGGCTCGTTTGTGGGGGGATATTTAGGCGCTCATCTTGCGGTGTTAAAAGGTAATTTATGGATTAAGCGCGGTTATGAAGTCGTCACTGTGCTCGTGGGATTGAATTTACTAGTTTAATTGGTTTGATTGTAGCGCGTGGGGCAAAATCGTTGCCCCACTCAACAACATGAGGATTGAAGCTCTGTTAAGGTACTTGTTCGCTAATTACTAGGCTTATCACACCAGAGTCAATTAACGTAGACACTTGTTTTTGACCTATGAGGTCACCAGATTGAGGCGAAGCATTACCACTTTTACTCACGCGTGCGCTCACTTGTACATTGGCAACCGATGAAATCGTCATGTTTGGCATCATTGCCATACTGTCATCAAGCGTGATGTCAATAGGTAACTCTTTCACCTGTTTCTTCACGACCGCCAAAGGCATTTTTCCCCCTTGTGCAGGTTGCGCATAAATGAAAACATAGTCGTCAGCACTCACTAGTGCGTTGAATTTATCATCAAGGGCAACAGCGAGATGAAGGCGTTTACCGTTTTGAGCAACGGGGGAAGGCGTTTCTTTTGTGCTCGCCACGTTATCGCCTAAAGCGTCTTTGGCTTGATCAATGAGTTTTTGAACTTCAGCATAATCCGCATCGTTAGGTTGATAGTGCGTTTGTAATTTTGTCCAGTAACCAATAGCCTCGTTGAATTTGCCCTCTTCCGCATTCGCTAAACCGTAAAGCCACAACCCCATCTCATTATTAGCATCAAGCGCTAACGCTTTTTTTACTAATTCGGTAGGCTCTCCCAATAATGAGCCGCCATTTTGCATAGCAATCACATCGGCTAATTGCAACAGCGTTTGGGGTTCGTCCCCTAGCAATGTACGGGCTTTGCGTAATGCACTCACTGCCTCAGGATAACGTTTTAACACTTTATAAGAACGCGCCAGCATGATCCAACCTTGAGGATCTTGAGGATTTTGTGCCATTTTTTGCGCCAACTTTTCAACCATAGCAGTAATATCAGCCGCTGTTTTTGGTGTGCCAGCTGCAGTGATGGTTGGCGTATCAAAGGCACGCAAATCACCTTTGATACTGTATAAAGCTAACGCTAATAACGGTACAAAAATAGCAATTGGCAACGCAAGCCAACGCCCTTTATTATCATCAATAACGTGTTCATGTGAATTCGCTAAATCTTGATGCAAATGCAGCATTAACTCATTTTGCAGTGAATCAAATTGCGCTTGCGTAATAATCCCATTTTCAAGCTCATCATGGAGAGCTTGCATTTTATTCTGTGCGAGTAAAATATTGATGGACTCGTTATTTTGTGAAACGTGTTTGACTTTAAGCCACAGCGGAATTAACAAAAAACAGAGCGCAATGGCAATCAATAGCGCGGCAAAAATACCAAATTGAATCATTTTTTATTACTCTTCAAATGTAAAAGTTCTTTAATTCGCGCCAATTCGTTTTGAGATAGCTGCTCATCTGCATTGGTTTCACGACGATTGAGTATTGACATAAAACCTAATGCACCAATAAGCAAGGCTAGAACAGGCGCGAGCCACAAAATAATAGTTCGGGCATTAAAAGGTGGTCGATATAGTACAAAATCGCCATAACGCTCCGTCATGTAATCGATAATTTGTGTATTCGTTTTTCCACTATTGAGCATGTCATAGACTTTGCGACGCAAATCTTGGGCAAGTTCCGCATGGGAATCGGCAATATTTTGATTTTGACAAACGAGGCAACGCAGTTCTTCTGTTAAGGTTTGATAGCGTAATTCCAATTCGGGTGAGGCGAATTGATAGACTTCAATTTCAGCATGAACACTTTGCATAAAAAGAAATAAACACAACACGATTTTTTTCATTGGCTAACTCTCCCTGTTTAACTGTTCAATGAGTGGCATAATAATAGTTTGCAGAATGGTAGGATCAACCGGTCCAGTTTGTTTATGGCGAACAATTCCTTTTTTATCAATAATAAATGTTTCAGGTACACCATAAACGCCCCAATCCAGCCCCGC
>OMIH01000106.1 GCA_900299045.1 Methylococcaceae bacterium | reverse complement strand
GCTGGAGCAGATAGTCGAACAGATAATCAGTTAAATTCAGGAATGCTTCATCTGAGTGATCCTGTATCGAGTAGCCAATTTGAAGTAGGGAATCAACGTGGCGCTAACTACAGCTTAAAAGCAGATGATTTTCCATTTTATAAGTTTAGCAATGTAGATAATAGAAATTCAAAACTCCTTTTTCAAACGGACGATGAGGTGGGGTCAGCTGGTGTTTACAAGCAAACTTTTACCGCTATTGATTTGAACAGACTTGATGAGGATGTTTGTCAGCCAAGTGATGATCCCATTCATCATGTAGGTAATTTCAACACTCGGCAAACCACAAAACGGAATGCGCCAACTGTCATTAATGCGGTATTTAATCACCGTAATTTTTGGGATGGGCGAGCCAATAATGAATTTAATGGTGTGTCCCCATTTGGACCTAGAGATGTCAATGCCAAAATTTGGGTAATGAAAAACGGAAAGGCTATCGCCCAAAAAATAAGTTTAAAAAACGCCTCGTTGGCATCACAAGCACTCGGTCCGCCAACTGATATGATTGAAATGTCTTGTAGCGGGCGTATTTTTAAAGATATTGCAAAAAAATTGTTAACGCAAAAGCCACTCGCTAGTCAGGAAGTTCATACTGAAGATAGCGTACTGGCAACCTTACGGGATTCTTCAGGGTTAGGACTTACGAGTACTTATGAGGCGTTAATTAAAAAAGCGTTTAATCCAATTTATTGGAAGCAAACGGGTACGGTAGAAAAAGATAAAGTCTATTCTCAATTAGAAGCTAATTTTTCATTTTTCTTTGGTTTAGCAATTCAAATGTACGAATCCACGCTGATTTCTAATCAAAGTAAATTGGATATCGGATTAGCGAGTATGCAAGAAGAGGACGTTGTTCCGCCCAATTTTACCTATGCTGAAAACAAGGGTTTGGAAATTTTTTCGGATGTCCATTGTGATATTTGTCATGCAGGACCGGTCTTTTCAACTGCTACCAACCGTGAAATTTATTCAGCTAACGCTTATAAGAGCGGCAATGCTTACGTTGATAGAATTGGTTTTGTGCCCTCCAATAGTGATGACAGTGTGGATGCAACCTTTGCGGATATAGGCTTTTTCAATACGAGTGTTGTACCTAACGATGACGACATAGGACTAGGTGGAGCTGATCCATGGGGTAATCCACTTTCTTACGCTGAACAATATATCAATTCACTCAAACCTAAGCCAAAAAAGTTTGTTGATAATTTTGTCGTGTCAGCATGTAGTTTTACGGATCCCTATAAGTTGGATTTTAAGCCTAGTGAGTTAATGGCAAGTCAAGACAAAATAGGTTGTACATCATTATCTAAATCTTATGTTACACGCCCCAAGCCATTGGTTGTGCAAAATGAATTGGCTTCTGCGGATCAAGGTCGACTTTCTGTCTTAGGCATAGGCGCTTTTAAAGTGCCTACTTTAAGAAATATTGAATTAACAGGACCGTATATGCACAACGGTGGAATGAAATCACTTGAAGAGGTGGTGGAATTTTACAATCGAGGTGGAAACGTGCATAACCGCCGGCATCCCGCTACGTTAGTTTTTCCACAAGGTTTTAGCCAAGCGGACAAAGATGCCTTGGTCGCTTTCTTGAAAACGCTCACCGATGAAAGAGTACGGTGGGAGAAAGCACCTTTTGATCATCCTTCTATTAATGTACCCAATGGTCATAAGTTAACAGGGACGGGGGGGCTTATGGATGATCAAGTATTACAAATTCCTGCTGTCGGTAAAAATGGTTTGTCTTCCGAACCGTTAAAGCCTTTTGAACACTATCTTAAATAATTTACAGCAAATGAGGAGGCAATCAATCTTCAATTTTTATTCAACTTTTCTCTATTCCCAAACGGGGATTTCAAAAACTCAATTTTAGGTTATACAAAACATTTATCATGAAAAATATTATTACTTTTGCCATTTTAGCTTTCTCTATTCAACAAGTCAGTGCAGCATGCAAACAGGCTGACGCGAAAGGGACGTGGATTACCTATCAAGCCGCGTTTGTGACCCCATTTAGCGATAAAGATAGTCATGTAGGACAATGTAAATTAGTGGTCGATGCAACAGGTGTTGTTAATCCTGCAAGTTTTTGTGAGTTCGTTACTTTCCAAACTGACCAAATGCCAACAGGCGGTAAAATTACTGTGAATAAAGATTGCAGTGCAGATATAAACTTAGATTTAGGTTCATTTGTTGGGCAAGTACAAATCACAAATAATAAGAATGCGTTCAGTGGTCGCTTTGAAACAGAAACGGTTTCTGGCATTACCAATGGCGTAAAACAGTAAAATTAAAAGCAATTTCCTCAATATACGACTGTAAATAAAACTATCACACTGGTTTGAGTAGATAGGATTGAAGCAGTTATTAAATGAATAATTTTTCGTTATAGAAAGGGATTCGATCAAGTTGAATCCCTTTTTTATTCGCTTGATTTACGGAGAATATGCACGCGAGCGCGTAGCAATGACCATGCTACAATGAGGGTCAATGCAAACAACGCGAGTTCTAAAGTAAGAAACGCGCCTATTTTAAAATAAGCAAACAATGGATGCACAAAACGCACAAGCCAACCGGCTAACTCATCGGCAAGCGCTGAAAAAAACGTCAACAGACTCAACCAAATTTTCAAACGCACGGAAAACTCGGTCAGGAGCATTAAATGCGTGAGCGTCACCGCCAGCATCCCCATGGCAAATAAATGAAAATGCAGCACTTCAAGCATCCCCTCATAACTTTTGGCGGGGATAAATTGTTCTTCATTACCACAATAATAAGTGATCACGGTGCTTGGCGTTAGCGTCATGTGATTAAAATACATCATCGCATTGCTAATCCCAAGTAAGAAAACATACGCTAAAAACATCAGCACCAGTGCGTTGAGCAATAATTTGCGCTGTTGCTCACCGTTGACAAAATAGCGCATTATTTTTTCACCATGACGTCATAGAACGCTTGGACTTTTCGGACGCTGTTTAATGCCGAACGTGTGCTTAATGTCGCGCCACTCACCGCATCAACCCCTTTATTAAAATCCATATTATCCAAATTACGTTTAATTAGTGATTCAAACCACCGTGCAGGTGGCATATATTCCGCAGGTTCATGAAACGCCAATAAATGCACACCGCGCACTTCGCCAAGTGGCGTGAGTACAATCATAATGGTTTCCGGTTTTGTGCGAACCGTTTCGCTTTCAATGGCGGCATAGCCTAAAATTTTATCGCCTTCTTTGCCAACGTAAAAGGTAAATAAACCCGATTCGAGTTTCGTTTTAGCCAGTTGTTCAATGTGAGCAGATTGTGCCTCGTCAGGGAAAAGGGATAAATTTTCAATGGACGCTTTGCCAAATGCCAATTCAAGCGCTTCGGTTTTACTGTAAAAAATTTGTGCAAAAGCGCTTTGCGTGAAACTCAAAAAAAGAAGGATGAGAGCGATTTTTATTTTCATTATGAGTAGGTTGCCATTTTGAGGGTAACTTAAAGTCAATTGATTCAATTTATTGTGAAGGCGGAGTTGTGAGCGATGACCACGGTGAAGTAGCACCATAACCATCCGTTAAGGTAGTTAGAAAAGCAATCAAATCATTCACATCCTGTCGATTCAACTTGAGATTGCCTAATTCGTTAAAATTTACATTTTCAGGGACTTCGGGCATTGACCAACATAGTTGTTGCAAAGCTGTTTTTTCATCAGTGAAAGCGTTAGTACAGCGTTTTATGACATTGCGCGTACTGTAGAATGTCACCACCCCGCGCAGTGTTTCAAAGTAACCATTATGCGTATAAGGCGAGGTGAGGGCAATATTTCTTAATGTGGGCACTTTAAATTTACCGTTTTGATCGGGTAATTTTAACTGCCCACCTAACCCTAAATCCACAAAAGCCATGCCGCTTGGGTTGAATGGCGGTGGTAATAAATAAAAGGCATTATCTGGATTTTTAGGGACGCCAATATTGTCGTAACTAAAATCGGTAAATAAGGGGGGCGTGTTACTCGTTGGACGACTATTGTGGCACGCAATACAATTTCCTTTATCTTTTGACTCAAAGACGAGTAAGCCGCGTTTTTCTTGATCGGTAAAACGTGCTTTACCCAATAAATAAAAATCATATTTTGATGTAAATTTATTGAAAACAGCACTGCGTTCAAATTCAGCAATCGCATCAGCAACATAGAGATAGGCTTTTGCGGGATGCTCGAGCGCCTCTTTGCCATAAATAGCATCGAATTGTGTTGAATAATCCGTCATGGGCGACTGTTTAATTTTTTCAATGACGGCTTCTGGTGTTGGATTCGCCATTTCAATGGGGTTGAGAAAAGGACCTTTTGCCTGATTGCTTAATGTTTTTGCTCGACCATCCCAAAATTGACCGCCTTTGTATAAATTCGCTTGTCTATCAAACGTAAACGTCGGTGAAAACGCAGCATACATCACGGTTGGCGCATTGCGATTGCCATGCAGTGAGGTATCTACGCCTTTAGAGGTAGGTTGTGTTTTATCGTTATCAGTAAATGCAGCCAGTGGATCATGACAACTGCTGCACGCTTGCCCCGCAGGCTCTGATAGATTTTTATCAAAGAAAAGTTGTCGACCTAATTCTGCTTTAGGTGTTAAAACCTCAGCACCCAAAGCAGAAAAAGAGATGAAATAAATAACCACGCCTAATGCGGCAAATGGACGCTCAATATTCATTACTATTTCCTAGAAAATTAGTAAATAAAGCCTACGCCAAAATTGAATTCATCTCCATTGGGAATACCCATGGGAACGATTTTTCGATCATTGATATTGCGATAATCGGCTTTAATCACAATATTGGGAATGGGTTTGTAGCTGATACCCGCTTGGTAAATCCATCTATCTAAGCCTACACGCGCGTCAAAGGTACTTCCAACAAGCGAGCTGTTATCAATAGCCGCTAGCGTGTTGTAGCGCTCTAAACGAAAGAAGGGCGCAAGGTAGTGATCACTCTCTTTCCAAAGTAGCGGCATAATGTCATGCGCGGCTTCAACGTACCAGCCAAAACTTTCTTTACCCAAAGGACCTGTCGCCCCTAAATTCGGATTTAAAAAAGCGGTATCGTCAATATGGCTCCATGCGCCTAATGCACGCAGTTCTAAACCACGGTATTTATATTGAATATGACCTTCGTAGAGCTGCGTGAAGACGTTATATTTTTGATTATTAAACGCCACATCATTTTGACCACTATTGCCCAAAAAGGTCGATGCACCAAACAATAAACCTGATATTTGGGTAGGTGAATAATCGAGGCGACCCGTGAAAGCAAAATCGTCTGCTTTAGCATTACTGCCGCCTTGACGACCTTCCATAATACCTACATTGCTAAATCCTTGCGCATTGAGCCCCGTCATTGCATACATTCTGTACTGCAAACCCGGTAGCACTTCACCAAATAAGCCAGCACCCATTTCGCGCCATGTTGAGGGAATAATATAACGTTCTATATCAGGGCGATGATTCCCATGATAGGTGGTCGGTTCGTGCATTTCATTGATAAATCCCATCGGAACGAGCATTAAACCCGCGCGAACATTGTATTTTTGATCTAAAAAGAAATCGAGTTGGGAGAATTCAACAGATACTTCACCTTTTTCTTCACTGCCTTCACCTGTGGTCGCGTGTTCAAATTCAATTTCATTATTGAGTACAATCCAATCGTTGAATTTATAGCCTAAGTAAATCACCGCGCGTTCTAAATCCGCTGTATCTTTATTATTTTGATTGCCTTTGGTATCCACATAATTGGTGTACATCGCTTCGCCATATCCCCCAATAGAAAGCCCCTTACTTGTGCCATATACTTTTGATGCGGCAGGTCCCATCCCATACATACTTTTGTATTTCGCTTCTTCGGGGATAGATAAATTGGTACGCAATTTTTCAACTTCTTGGCTCAGTACGTCCGTTTTGCGTTCTAATTTTTTAACGTCATTTGTGGCGACAGTGGGCGCGGGTTTACTGGTATTATCGGTTGTTTGTTGCGAAACGGGCGTCGTTGCGGCATTTTTTTGCAACGCCTCGATTTGCTTTTGTTGCATTTCGATAATTTTCCACATTTCATTCATTGTTTTCGGTTTTTCTAGCGCAAAAACCGATAATGAAATAGACAGTAAACCCGCTATGGTGAGAGATAAAAGGTGTTTTTGATGTGCCATGGTCGTTGTTCCCCAAAATTTTATGGAGAAATCATAGCAGTTATTATTCTAAATGCAAATCATTATCATTTATGATTTTACACCGTCATTGTTGGGAAATGAGTCGTATTTGTACACTTGTTAGTGTAGGCATTGTGTGCGTTGCTACGGCAGCTAACATGGCTGCTTTATGAAAACGCAACTGCGAAGACCAAACAGCCGATGTCGTATAAACCATCAACGTGGTGTTATGCGCAACACAATGAACGGTATGCGCGGCTAACTCGTCGGGTAAAACGCGTTGAATGAGGGAAAGTAAATCCTGTTGCTGCGTTAATTTTGCCGTCAGTTGATCAATGGCGTGATTGTGAAATGTAGAAATAGGCTTGAAGCTCATGAGTTTTTTAAGTCCTTGGACGTAAAATTTTAAACAGGCATATCAAATAAACCCGTGGATAAATAACGATCACCACGATCACAAATAATAGCGACAATGACGGCATTTTCTACTTCGTTGGCAAGCTTTAGCGCAGAAAAAACTGCCCCGCCAGACGATACACCGGCAAAAATCCCTTCTTTTTGTGCCAGCGTGCGCGTCATATTTTCTGCTGATACTTGATCAACTTCAATAATTCGATTGATACGACTTGCATCATAAATTTTAGGCAAATATTCCTGCGGCCAACGACGAATACCGGCAATTTTAGCGTCACCTTGCGGTTGCACACCGATAATTTGGATAGTTGGATTTTGCTCAAGGAGATATTGAGATGTGCCCATAATGGTTCCTGTGGTGCCCATGGCACTGACAAAATGCGTCACCGTGCCTTGCGTATCGCGCCAAATTTCCACCCCTGTGGTTTCATAATGTGCACGCGGATTATCGGGATTTGAGAATTGATCTAAAATCCGTCCTTTTCCATCACGTTCCATTTGGCGTGCTAAATCAATCGCGGCTTCCATACTCCCTGCCGCAGGCGTTAAGATAATTTCCGCGCCATAAGCCCGCATCGATGCAATACGCTCTGCGCTCATGTTATCGGGCATAATCAGCGTCATCTTGTAGCCTTTAATCGCTGCTGCCATGGCTAGGGCGATACCGGTATTGCCGCTAGTGGCTTCAATTAAACGATCACCCGCGGTTATTTCACCACGCGCCTCAGCGCGTGAAATCATGCTTAATGCCGGTCTATCTTTAACCGAGCCAGCGGGGTTATTGCCTTCTAATTTAAGCAAAATAGTATTGCTTGGATTGTGAGGCAAACGTTGCAAACGCACTAGCGGTGTATTTCCAACAAATGACTCAAGCGTAGGATAGATCATCATAAAAGTAGAAATGAGTTGAATTAAAAAAATAAAAGGTTAAAAATTGTCCTACATAAAACAATAGTTTTAGTAAGTGCATTCCACAGCGACGCTATTTATCAACCCGAATTATAATCTATTTAAAGACAAAACCATGAATCAAGCTCAAATCGATCAGGTCAAAGACTATTTACTTAATCTGCAAAATACCATTTGCGGTGCGCTGGAGGGGGAGGAATCGTCAGCGCGTTTTATTGAAGAACAGTGGACGCGAGAAGAAGGCGGTGGTGGTCGCACGCGTGTTTTGGAAAAAGGCGATACGTTTGAGCAAGCGGGGGTGAATTTTTCGCATGTATCGGGTTTTCATTTACCGCCTTCTGCCACGCAAAAACGCCCCGAACTCGCTAATCGTCAATTTGAAGCCATGGGCGTGTCGCTAGTTATTCACCCAAACAACCCTTATGTTCCCACATCGCATGCTAATGTGCGTCTTTTTATTGCCAAAAAAGAAGGTGAACCAACGATTTGGTGGTTTGGCGGGGGATTTGATTTAACGCCGTACTATCCATTTAAAGAAGATGTATTATTTTGGCATGAAACAGCTAAAGCGGCTTGTGATCCGTTTGGCGCTGATGTTTATGCACGTTATAAAAAATGGTGTGATGAATACTTTTATTTAACGCACCGCAACGAAACGCGTGGTGTTGGTGGTTTATTTTTTGATGACTTAAATGAGGGCAGTTTTGAGGCGTGTTTTGCTTTTATGCAAAGCGTTGGCAACAGTTACATTAAAGCGTATTTGCCCATTGTTCAAAAACGTAAAAGTACGCCTTATGGTGAGCGCGAGCGTGATTTTCAATTGTATCGTCGTGGACGTTATGTCGAGTTCAATTTAGTGTATGACCGTGGGACCTTGTTTGGTTTACAGTCGGGTGGTCGAACCGAATCTATTTTAATGTCACTACCACCGGTCGTGAACTGGCGATATAACTGGCAGCCTCAAGCAGGAACACCTGAGGCGGAGCTCTATGATATCTATTTAAAACCGCAAAATTGGCTGTCTTAAAAAATCAAGTTTAACTTTGCGGTAGCGTTGCGTGTTGAGAACTTGGGTCGATACACGCTAACGTTGCTGCATTGAGAATTTTACCGGTTGCGCATGTGTTTTTTGAATTCCGAGTAGGCATCTCACAGCTATTAGTCATTTTGTTCAAAATATGGGGAGCGCGACAAGTTGCTTCAGGTGTAATACACGCTGTTTTACTGGCATTTAAAAACTGTCCTGTCTGACAGAGAACCGGTCATTTTTGTAATGGCAATTCACACGCATGGCTGATTGGATTAAATTCTTGCGGTTGCTCGCATGACGCAATCGTTGCTATCTCAAAAGGGAGTTGTATATCGCGGTAAGGCATCTCACATGTATTTGTTTTTATATTTAAAATGTGAGGCGCTATGCAGGCATCAGAATAGGTTGCACTGAGTTGTTCAATAGACTGAGTTGCCGCTAAAACAGGTAAAAGAGCCGTACTCAATGCGAGGCTAATGTGCCCTAACACAATCAATTTCTTCATAAAACGCTACATCCATAGTGATTGACTGGATTTTGTCGTGGTAAAAGAAAACTATATCGACCGATAGTGGATAAATCAAAATTTTAAGTGAAAATTGTGACACAGTTCACAGTTTTGAGAAAGTTATTTTAGGCAAGATAAAGGGGCATTAACAACTGGGTGACGCGCTTGACGTGTATTAAACTCTAGCATCACATGGCAAGGCGTTTGCTCGTGTGAAAGAGGGATATTAACCTTCCAATACCCTTGATTGTTAAGTAGTAGCGGTTCAATGTGAAGTATGACGTCTTCAGGTGAGCGAATAATTAAATCAAATTGTTGCTCTATAAACGCTTGGCGCTCCTCTTGCGTGAGTAAAGTGTTAAAAACAATCTGCCCGTCTATAGATAATTTATTAGCTTGCCACTGCGCACTGAAAATAGTGAGTTGCGTGACCGCATCAATATCGTGATTCGCTGAAGGCCAGACACGAATTTTCACAGCGACTTTATTGGAAATGTAGTGCTGCGTTGTTTTGGTTTCTTTTGCGCTAAATGCGGTGACATAGACTTTATTGCCTTGTGCTAGCGTTGGGGTGAACAAAAAATCAACCGTGGGTAAGTTGTTTTCATTGTTATGTACCGCACTAAATTCGCCTATCATCATTGTACTTGTTAGTGAAAATTCATCTTGCTGTGCATCGTTTATTGATAGCGGGATGGTTAGCAATTCACCCACGTTAACATCCCAGTCCTGCGGAATCGCATTTAAAATAGGTTTGGTATTTTGTGCGGTTGGCGAAATAATGGGGTCTATGCACGTTATTCTTGCTGGATTTAAAATTTTAGGCGGAGTGCAGACGGGCGTTTTAGGTTTAAGGCAAGCTGTTTGCGTTGCATTTAAAACATTAGGCAATACGCAGATTGGTGGGGTAAAACAAGCGGTTTTGGTTAAATTGAGAATTTGAGGTTCTTGGCAAGTGAGTGCCACGCAAGCTGTTTTATCGGCATTGAGCATTTGCGTGGATATGCAGGTAAGCTCGGCTTTTGCTATCTGTGCAAACTGTACAAAAAAAAGAACAACCCCCACTAAATAGATTTTCATCGGTAAAATTTAAGACTGATTTTCACGCAATACAGCAATAATTTTATCCGCCGATTGATAATCCGTACTTGACCACAAGATAGTGCCATCGGCTTTAATAATGGAAAAATAAGGTAAACCAATTTTTAACTGACGATGACGCGGATTAGCGCGAAACGCTTCAAAATCGGGTTCTTTATCCACCAATTTGACTGCAATGGCTTGCGTGCGAAGGGCATCGTTTAATGCTTTGTTGTTTCGTGTTTCTTCTTTGAAAGCAACGCAATTTGCACACCAACTCGCGTAAAAATCAATAAAAATAGGTTTTCCCGTTTGCTGTGCTACTTTTTGTGCCGCATCAAATTGGCGATACCAAGCAATACCCGCATCATTTTCCACCAACTCGATAGTTGACTTTTCATCAGCAACCGCTGTGCGAAGTGCTGAGCTAAAAATGGGTAAATGCCCAAGGCTCATTACCACTAGCCATACGCCAAGAAGCATCATCATCACGCCCATAAAATGCTTGAATTTGTGATTAGGCGCTGCATCGTGGGGCAGCAGACTCAATACGTTAAAATTCACTACCGCAATCCAAATACTGAGCGTCCCTAGTAATAAAACTAATGTTGTTTGTGGATCCACACCAAAAACTCCCATCGCTTTGTTTAAATAACTGTAAGCGAAATATAAAATAAGAAATCCAAAAGCGTATTTGATACGGTTCATCCAATAACCCGCTTTGGGCAATTTATTGAATTTGAATACGCTAATGGCAAAAAAAGGTAATCCAACACCCAGACCAAAACCCGCCATCATCACGCTACCTTGCAATGAAATCGTCAGTTTATCGGCAAAGGTGAGCGATTGATTAACTAACGCCAGTTCAGCGGCACGGTCTGCGATGTTGTCTGCAACTTGCAAAAGCAATGCAAAGACAATAGGCCCCACACAAGGCGAAATAACCAGTCCAGCCACCAACCCCATTAACCACGTTCCGCTCAATCCTTTGACGCGTGCTGAATGTTGATCGAGCTCATGCACTTCATTTTGCATAAAACCCAGTTCATAATACCCGAGCAAAGCGATGGCAAAAAACGTAAAAAATAATGCAAATGCTAAGTTCACCCAACCCGATTGCATAAATGTATTAAAAGCACCGCCCGTCATGCCCGCCATTAACCCAAGCAACATATAGGTGCAAACCATGCCTAAAACATAAACGCTAGCATGCTGCTTTTCTTTCGATGCTACGCCATTTGCTCGATTGACAATAAACATAGATGTAATTGGCAGCATAGGATAAACGCAAGGCGTGGCTACCGACAACATACCTGCAATAAGCATCAAGCCAAACATAATCAGCACATTGTGTTTGTGATGCTCAAACAATGTTAACAAGGTATCGGTAAAATGCTCTGAAGTATCGGTGCTTGTCGATGATGTGTTAGCACGGCTTGATTGCGACGGTAAAGGTGCAAAGGGTAAGTCAATGAAAACGGTTTGTGGGCGATAACATTGATGCGTGACGTCATTGCAGATTTGATATTTTACGGCAAGCGAAAATTTATCGGTTGGTGGTTTTTCGCCTGAAATAGTGAGCGTAAATTCACCGGTATTTCGTAAAACAGTCGCTTTGACTTCATTGTCGTAAACCCCAGCCGGTTTTGTCAGATCGTCTATCTTAAGACCAGCGGTACTTAGCGCATTATTTGCATCAAAGCTAATGGGGATATACATTTGCTCATCCCCCTTATCCAAATAGGCATGATGCTGCGTGGGAACGGTAAAACTGATTTGAAATTGCGCGGGTAGCGTTGTGTTCCGTGCGGTGACTTGAAGTGTTGCTTGCGGTATATCCGCTAAGGCAGGCATTGCAAAACTCAGCCACGCCGCAAAGATAAGAAAAAATGAATTCATAATTATAAAATAGGCTCAGTGACGTGGTGAACAAACGGTGTAAAGTTTTTGATTATAAAGACGTAATCATTAACGCTGTTTGAATAACAGCCTTTTTTCATTTTGCAGGGAGCACAAATTGATAAATACGTTTTTATGGCATTGGAGCGTATTATATCCAATTATAAAAAATAAATGAGGAGTGCCTCGTTTTATAACATAAAATAGGGGCTATCACGACAGGATACGATGGTGTGTAGCCAACGCAAATATGGTATCTTTTGCAAATTATAAGATGTTCTAAAACGCTAAAACAAAAGGATTATTTATGCCCTCAACGTCAATCATCCCCTTGACTGAATTAAGAGAGAAAATTGATGCGGTTGATTCGCAAATTTTGCAGCTTATCAATCAGCGTGCTTCTTATGCGCAAAAAGTAGCAGAAACCAAGTTAGCGCAGGGCGAGAGTGGCTCATTTTATCGCCCAGATCGTGAGTCCTTGGTATTGCGTAGAATTCAAACGTTAAATGAGGGGCCGCTTTCCGATGAAACGGCAATGCGCTTTTTTCGTGAATTGATGTCCGCGTGTTTAGCACTTGAAAAACCCTTAGATGTCGCGTTTTTAGGACCTGAAGGCACGTTTACGCAACAAGCCGCGTTTAAACATTTTGGGCATGCAGTCAAAACCGTTCCCGCTGCCAACATTAATGCCGTATTTACGTTGGTGGAAAAAGACCATTGCGCTTTTGGCGTGGTGCCTATTGAAAATTCAACGGAAGGCGTGATTAGCTACACACTTGATTGCTTGTTGACCTCGTCGTTACAAATTTGCGGTGAAGTTGAAATTCGTGTGCAGCAAAACTTATTAACGCATGCTAGCGCGTTTGAGGACATTACTGAAATTTATTCACATGCGCAGTCCTTAGCGCAATGTCGTGAATGGCTTGAAACGCATTTGCCCCATGTGCGTCAAACATCGGTTAGCAGTAATGCGCAAGCAGCGCAGTTAGTCAAAGATAACCCAGCAGCAGCGGCAATTGCGGGAAGTATTGCCGCGCAGATTTACGACTTGCCTATTTTGGCAGCAAATATTGAAGATAACACCAGTAATACCACCCGTTTTATTATTATTGGTAAGCAACTTGCTACACCAACAGGGCACGATAAAACAACCTTGGTGGTATCAACACCAAATAAATCAGGTGCACTGCATGCGATGCTCGAGCCTTTTGCCTTGTTGGGCGTGGATATGCTCAGTATTGAATC
>OMIH01000105.1 GCA_900299045.1 Methylococcaceae bacterium | reverse complement strand
TTTTCTGGACTATGCCATCTTTTGTACACTCTAGTCCACCGCATTTTGGACAACTCATATGCAACACTATACCCCCAATAAATTTTAGAAGTATAGCTAACTATATATAATTAACAATGCCGTAAACTTCATCAAGCGTTTTAATTTCCCAGTCTGCCTTCATTGTACCGCTCCATAAATCACCACGCCAACACGGTCAATATGGGATTTTAACCCCTCATGTTTTAGCGTTTCATAATGCGTGACATCAAACAAATAGGGGGTCGGCAACGCATCCAACGCTTCGTGTAATTCTGCTGAATAATTCACAGGACTACTAAACGCCAAATCAATATCTGAACCGCGTTGAAAATTACCTTTGGCGCGTGAACCGTAAATTTTAACCCACACCAGTTGCGGAAAGGTTTGCAAACAACCGTTTATTGTTGCTAACGTGCGTTCATTTAATCCAAACATTTAAAGCCTTTCAGAAAAATAGGTTTGCAACTGTGTCAACGCACTTAAATACAGTTCGTGAATATGTGAAATCGCTAAATCTGCGCGTGCTTCATCATAAGTGTGGGTCATTAAATTTCTATCTTCGAGCATATCAATCCACACTTGCCCATCTTCGATAATATCGTTTGCAAAGGCTTGTTTGATGATTTCACGGGGTAATTTTACGTCAATGCCGTTGTAATTGAGATAATCCTTCATTGTTTTCCATGATAATTCAAACGTCATTTCAAAGCCTTTAATCAATGCCATTTTGATTAAATCATTATCGGGCATTTGTTCATTGACGGTGATAGCTTCTTGCAAACGATTGTAAGCCGATTGCAGATTTTCAAAGCGTTGTTTCCAGCGAATGTCTGTCATAACAATCCTCGAATTTTGGTTAAAACGTCTGCACTTTCTAAATCTAACGCGGTGATTTCGTCCATGATTTCAAGCGGACTGCGATGGATAAT
Source organism: Methylococcaceae bacterium (assembly GCA_900299045.1). Classification (GTDB taxonomy): domain Bacteria; phylum Pseudomonadota; class Gammaproteobacteria; order Methylococcales; family Methylomonadaceae; genus UBA10906. The sequence goes on along the minus strand of OMIH01000105.1, from coordinate 11,845 downwards.
TTCTTCGCCACCGTTGGGATTTTTCACCGATAAATCGAATGTGTTTTTATCAATATCGGCAACATCAATGCGCCAACTTTTAGGCGAATCGGCAAACGTTTTTTGCAGTTCGATAAAATCCACAAGGTCAGCATCATTGAGTGGATTGGTTTTACCCATGTTACGCCCAACGTCGAGCGAATAAAACCAAACGTGTTGCGTGGGTGCGCCTTTTTCAAAAAACAACACCACTGTTTTTACGCCAGCGCCTTGAAATGTTCCCGACGGACAATCTAAAACGGTGTGTAGATTACAGCTTTCGAGCAATAATTTTCGCAAACTCACCGAGGCATTATCGGTATTCGATAAAAACGTATTTTTAATCACCACAGCGCCGCGTCCGCCTGCTTTGAGCATCTTGATGAAATGTTGCAAAAACAAAAACGCGGTTTCGCCTGTTTTGATGGAGAAATTTTGTTGAACTTCTTTGCGTTCTTTGCCGCCAAAAGGCGGATTGGCAAGAATGACATCAAAACGGTCTTTATCTTGAACGTCCGCCAAATTTTCGGTGAGTGTATTGCTGTGCTGAATGTTGGGTGTTTCAATGCCGTGCAAAATCATGTTCATAATGGCAATGACGTAAGCCAGTGACTTTTTTTCTTTGCCGTAAAACGTGCGCTCTTGCAGGTTTTTTAAATTATTGGTGGTCAGATTGGGTTGTGATTTCAGATAGTCGAAGGCTTCACATAAAAAGCCTGCTGAACCCACCGCACCATCGTAAATGGTTTCACCAATGCGTGGTTTTATCACTTGAATCATGGCTCGGATTAACGGACGTGGCGTGTAATACTCGCCACCATTTCGCCCTGCGTTACCCATGTTTTTAATCTTCGCTTCATACAAATGCGAAAGCTCGTGTTTTTCAGTCTGAGAACGAAACCGCAATTCATCAACCAAATCAATAATGCCGCGTAAATTGTAGCCGCTGTGAATTTTGTTTTTGATTTCGCCAAAGATTTGCCCGATTTTGTATTCAATCGTATTGGGATTATCGGCTTTTTGTTTGAAGTCGTGCAAGTAAGGAAATAATTTACGGTCAACAAAATCACGCAAATCATCGCCCGTCATGGCTTTGTTGTGGTCAATATCACCTGTTGCGTTTTTAGGCGAAGCCCAGCTTTCCCAACGATATTGCTTGTCGAGAATGAATTGATACGCTTTACCTTCTAATGCGGCTTCATCGGCTTTGTCTTGTTCTAAGCCGTCGAGATATTTTAGGAATAATAACCATGAAGTTTGCTCGGTATAATCAAGTTCTGTTGTACAGCCTGCTTCTTTCCATAGGATGTCATCGATGTTTTTAAACGCTTGCTCAAAGGATGTCATATTATTTTTCCCTGTGATTTTAAAATCACAGCCATAATTTTATGGTTATTTATACGCTCAATGTGACGTAATAATTTTTATAAACGTGCAACGTCTACTAAGTGACATTATAACCAAATTTAAACGCTTTTATCGCATATCGGGTAGCGCTGGCAGTGGGTGTGGATTGGGTCTTGCAATTGTTAAAGAAATTGCCACTATTCACAAAGCAAGCATCACTATTATGAGTGGGTCATTGTGCAAGGGTACAACGGTGACCGTTGCATTCAATAAATGTTTTATCAATGGGGAGTGAAACGGGTGACGTATATACTATAAAGCGTATGCCACTTCATCAAAAAATTACTGTACACGCGTCACGTTAGATTGATTATCGGTGATATGGATGATTTTGTAGAATGCTCCATGCGCGATACACTTGTTCAGCCACCACGATACGCACAAGCGGATGCGGAAACGTTAAATTCGATAAACACCATGATTCCCGTGCGCGTTGTTTGACTTCCTCGGCAAGTCCTTCGGGACCGCCAACAAGTAAGCAAACGTGCTGTGTATTCATTTGCCAACGCTCAAGCGATTGCGCTAATTCTCGCGTACTCCATAATTTACCGCCCAAATCTAACGTGACTAAATGACTACCACTCGGAATAGCGGCAAGCATACGCTCGCCTTCCTCTTTTACAATTCGCGCCACATCGCTATTTTTACCGCGTTTGCCTGCGGGAATTTCTTTGAGCACCAGTTCACAATCACGCGGTAAACGCTTTGCATAGTCTTCATAACCCTGTTGTACCCAAGACGGCATTTTGGTGCCGACAGTCACTAAATGAATTTGCATGATTAACCCTCGTTATTTTCACGTTTTAATTGGCTCTTATGTCCTTGTGATAAACGCAAAATACCACGCAAAATATCCACTTCTTTGCTATAAAGCTGGGCGCGATTGTATAAACGACGCAGGCGACGCAAAATAGATTTCGATTTTTCATCTTGCACAAAACCAATATCGCTCAGTGTTTGCGCTAAATGTGTATAAAACAATTCCATTTGTGCTGCTGTGGCTAAAATTTGCTCATCTTCATCACCGACCGGTTTACGCGGCGGTAACTTACCTTGCGATGCAATAAATAATTCATACGAAATAACTTGCACTGCCGCGGCAATATTGAGCGAACTGTAATGAGGATTACAGGGAATATGTAGCAGAAAACGACACAAATCGAGTTCTTCATTTTTTAAACCTGAATTTTCACGACCAAAAATAATGGCAATTTGGGTATCGGGATTTTGCTCCATCACTATTTGCGCACATTCTCGTGGCGTAACTTCTGGCCAGCTAATCGTTCGACTTCGCGCACTTGCTACAATGACTAGCGTACAGTTAGCAATCGCTTCTTGAAGTGTTTGAACGACTTGCGCCCTTGCTAAAATATCATCTGCGCCAGCAGCCCGTGCTGTCGCGTCCGCGTGTGGAAAACAGTTGGGTGACACTAAATACAAATTTGTCAGCATCATATTCTTCATCGCCCGTGCCACCGCACCTATATTTCCCGAATGCGAGGTTTCAACTAATACAATTTTGATATTATCCAGCAAAGCAAATGTCCATTAAGTGAAAAAAGCACTAAGTTTAACAAAATATTTGCTATCCTATTGACCTTTATCCGCTCATTTAAAAATTGTAAATCACTATGCAACCCATGCTTAATATTGCTGTTCGTGCAGCACGTAGTGCAGGCGACATCATTCTTCGTTCTGCAGACAAAGCCTCACACCTCGCTGTTGACTCAAAAGGTAAAAATGATTTTGCCACTGAAGTTGACCGACTTGCTGAGAAAGAAATTATTTCTATCATTAAAGCCTCTTACCCAGAACACAGCATTCTTGCTGAAGAAAGTGGGGAACACGCTGGCAATGACTTTGTTTGGGTCATTGATCCTCTCGACGGTACGACCAATTTTATTCATGGTTTCCCGCAATATGCCGTGTCTATTGCGCTCAAATACAAAGACCGTATTGAAATTGGTGTGGTTTACGATCCTCTACGCGACGAATTATTTACCGCAAAACGTGGTGGTGGTGCGATGCTTAACAATCGTCGTATTCGCGTCACGGGTTTATCTAGTATGAAAGGTGCGTTAATTGGCACCGGTTTTCCATTCAAAGTGCCTCAGCATTTAGATGCGTATTTGGGGATGTTTCGTGCTATTACGATGGATTCTGCAGGTATTCGTCGCGCAGGCTCTGCTGCGCTTGATTTAGCGTATCTAGCCGCTGGACGACTTGACGCATTTTGGGAAATTGAATTAAAAGAGTGGGACATGGCTGCAGGTGTTTTACTGGTTAAAGAAGCCGGTGGCGTGGCAACTGACTTTTCTTTTAATGATCATTACTTGGCGTCAGGCAATTTAATTGCGGGTAGTCCGCGTATGCACCAGTTGATGTATCAGTTAATTGAACCACATGTGACACCTGCATTGAAGTAATTACGCAGGCGTTATGATTCGGACAACCTACGCTGTCATTCATTTGGATGCGATTGCGCATAATGTGGCGCGAGTGCGTTTAGCTGCGCCCAAAGCGAAGATTATGGCGGTCATTAAAGCCAATGCCTACGGACACGGATTGCAACGCGTTGCACATGCGCTGGAGCCTTATGTTGAAGGCTTTGCGGTAGCACGCGTGCAAGAAGGGGTGCGTTTGCGCAAAGCCGGCATTAGACAGCGAATTGTGGTACTCGAAGGCTTTACACAATCGCAAGAGCTCCACGATTTGCATCAGTATCAACTTGAACCCTCTATTCACGCCGCGCATCAGTTAGCGATTTTACAGTCGCAAACGGTGCCCGATTTGCTTGCGATATGGGTGAAACTGGATACCGGCATGAATCGACTTGGTTTTAAATCACATGAAGTTTCCGGTGTGTATGAGCAGTTAAGCCGGTGCGTCGCGGTGAAAAAGCCACTCAATTTTATGACACATTTCGCGAACGCAGACGACAAAAATGACGTGAAAACCCTTGCACAAATTCGCTTATTTAATGAATTAACTGCAGAATACAGCGGTGAAAAAAGTATGGCAAACTCTGCGGGTATTTTAGCGTGGGAAGCCGCGCAAACGGATTGGGTTCGCGCAGGCATTATGCTTTATGGAATTTCACCCTTTAGCGACACAACCGGCTTACAATTAGGGTTACAACCGCTGATGAGTTTGCACTCACGTTTAATTGCTGTGCGTGATGTCAATGCTGGTGAAACGGTTGGTTATAGCGGTTTGTGGTCAAGTCCAAACGCAACAAAAATAGGTGTCATTGCAATTGGTTACGGTGATGGTTATCCGCGCTACGCAAGGAGTGGCACGCCTGTGCTAATTAACGGAGGGCTTGTGCCGCTGGTTGGGCGCGTGTCAATGGATATGATTACGGTGGACTTAGGTCTTGATTCAACCGCACAAGCTGGGGACAGTGTCACGCTGTGGGGCGGGGGCTTGCCTATTGAAACCATTGCGCAATGGTCAGATACCATTCCATATACGCTAGTTTGTGGCGTCACCCCTCGCGTCGATATTTTAGAATCGACAGGACACCGTGTTGATCACTAAAAAACCGACTCCTTTACTACGAAATTAAATCCCTCTAAAATAGCTCTCATAAATTTACTGCTGAGAAAAATCTGCTATGTCTGCAAATAACGACGAAATAAATAATTTACTTAATCAAGATTACAAACAAGGCTTTGTCACTGATATTCAAGCAGATACCTTTCCTGTTGGCTTAAATGAAGAGGTCATTGCGAAGTTATCAAAAGTGAAAAACGAACCTGAGTTTATGCTCGAGTATCGTCTAAAAGCCTTTCGCCACTGGCAAACAATGCCTTCACCGGATTGGGCACAGCTCAATATTGATCCGATTGATTATCAAGAAATAAGCTATTACTCTGCGCCAAAATCCAAAGAGAATGCCCCAAAAAGTTTAGATGATATTGATCCCGAAATTTTAGATGCGTATAAAAAATTAGGCATTCCACTTGCTGAACAAGAACAATTAGCCGGTATTGCGGTGGATGCTGTTTTTGACAGTGTATCGGTAGCAACAACATTTAAGCATAAATTGCAGGAAGTGGGTGTCATTTTTTGCCCTATTTCAGAAGCGATTCGAGAGTATCCCGAACTTATTAAGCAATATTTGAGTTCGGTGGTGCCCGTGGGAGATAATTTTTTTGCCGCGTTAAATTCAGCTGTGTTTACCGATGGCTCGTTTGTCTATATTCCAAAAGGTGTACGCTGCCCGATGGAGCTTTCAACGTATTTTAGAATTAACGCCAGTAACACAGGGCAATTTGAGCGCACATTGATTATTGCTGATGAAGGCAGTTATGTATCGTATCTTGAGGGATGCTCTGCGCCACAGCGTGATGAAAATCAACTTCATGCCGCCGTCGTTGAACTCGTGACCCTCAAAGAGGCGCGAATTAAATATTCAACCGTGCAAAACTGGTACCCCGGTGACAAAGAAGGCAAAGGCGGTATTTATAATTTTGTGACTAAACGCGCTGATTGTCGCGGTGATAACTCAAAAGTATCATGGACGCAAGTAGAAACAGGTTCCGCCATTACATGGAAATACCCAAGTTGCGTATTAACGGGGGATAACTCCGTTGGTGAATTTTACTCCGTTGCGGTCACAAATAACTTACAGCAAGCCGATACGGGCACCAAAATGATTCATATTGGTAAAAATACCAAAAGTACTATCATTTCTAAAGGTATTTCAGCCGGCAAAGCGCAAAATACCTATCGAGGACTCGTGAAAGTGTTAAAAAGTGCTGAAAACGCACGAAATTACACACAATGCGATTCCCTTCTTGTGGGGGATAAATGCGGGGCACATACGTTCCCTTACGTTGAGGTAAAACAACCCACCGCGCAAATTGAACATGAAGCAACTACATCTAAAATCAGCGAAGATCAATTATTTTTCTGTCAACAACGCGGCTTATCGCCTGAAGATGCCGTATCGATGATTGTGAACGGTTTTTGTAAGCAAGTTTTCAAAGAATTGCCCATGGAATTTGCTGTTGAAGCACAAGCATTATTGGGTTTGAGCTTAGAGGGTAGTGTTGGCTAATTTCGCCAATTATCATTAAAAATACGTTTTATTTTGGAATACACATACACATGCTAAAAATTAAAGATTTAGCCGTCAATGTCGGCGCGAAAGAAATTCTCAAAGGTCTCAATCTCAATGTCAATGCCGGTGAAATTCACGCCATTATGGGACCCAATGGGGCAGGAAAAAGTACGCTTTCACACGTTTTATCAGGTAAATCAGGTTATGATGTCACAGGCGGTAGCATTACTTATAACGAAAAAGACTTACTTGAGATGCCCGCTGAAATTCGGGCGCGTGAGGGTGTTTTTTTAGCATTTCAATATCCTGTTGAAATTGCTGGCGTGACGAATGTGTACTTACTCAAAGCCGCGCTTAACGCCATTCGCAAGCATAAAGGGTTAAGCGAAGTGGACGCGATGGATTTTCTCACGCTCGTTAAAAGCAAAACCAAAGCACTTGATATGGACGAAAAGTTTTTATATCGTGCCGTGAATGAAGGGTTTTCGGGTGGTGAGAAAAAACGTAATGAAATTTTGCAAATGGCAATGCTTGAGCCGCAACTTTGCATTTTAGATGAAACCGATTCAGGTCTTGATATTGATGCGCTTCGCATTGTGGCGGATGGCGTGAATGCGCTACGCTCAGAAAATCGTGCCTTTATTATGGTCACGCATTATCAGCGACTACTCGACTATATTAAACCCGATTTTGTGCATGTTCTGGCGGATGGCAAAATTATCAAATCTGGCGGCGCGGAACTTGCGCTTGAGCTTGAAGAAAAAGGTTATGGTTGGTTGGAGCAAGCATGAAAACAGACATATCATGGCTCAACACATTGCGACAAAATGCGTTAACGCAATTTGAGCAAACACGTTTTCCTTCGCAACGCCTAGAAGATTGGCGTTATACCAATCTGTCTGCTATTGAAAAAAAACAGTTTGCTTTCGCTAATCAAGTTGAAACATTCGACGATACGCATAAAAATCACTTAGCGGATTTTATGCTAAACGATTGCTATCATGCTATTTTTGTTGATGGTTTTTTTGACGCATTACTCTCTACATTGCCAGAAAATATCACCGTTTGCTCCATCAACGAGGCAGCAGAACATCACGAAACGGTGCTTGCCCCTGTTTTCAATCAAGCGATTGAATCACCGCACGGCTTTACGCATTTCACCAATGTGCATTTTAGTGACGGCATATTTGTTTGTATCAATGAACATAGTCAGTTAGATAAGCCACTGCAAATCCTTCATTTCGCCACGCAACAAGCGATGTCGGCAACCCGCCACGTTGTTATATTAGAAGAAAACGCTTGCGCAACCCTTATTGAAACGTTTATTGGTGTGGAAACACAAACGTATTTGACGAGTAGCGTTTTAGAAATTTTCTTAAATGATCATGCGAATTTAACGCTCTATAAAGTGCAGCAAGATAGCGATAAAGCCTATCATTTTGGAGGCACTTACGTTAAGCAAGCCGACAATGCCCATTTTACGCATCACAATTTTGCACTGGGTGGTCTGCTGGCGCGTAGTGAAATTATGAGTCACTTGGAAACAGGGGCGCAATGTGAACTAAACGGGCTTTATCTTGGGGAAAATCGTCAGCATTTAGATAACTTGACGCGTATTGTTCACGCAAAACCCGATGCCGTTAGCCGCGAATATTACAAAGGAATTTTAAATCATCGCGCTCGCGGTGTATTTCAAGGTCGGATTGTTGTGGCTAAAGATGCACAGTGTACCGATTCGCAAATGAATAATCGCAATTTACTGCTATCAAGTGACGCTGAAATTGATACCAAGCCGCAACTTGAAATTTACGCTGATGACGTGAAATGTACGCATGGCGTGACAGTTGGACAATTAGACGAAAAATCGATTTTTTATTTGCAATCACGCGGTATTGATGAAGATCACGCAAAACATATTTTGACGTTTGCGTTTGCCAATGAAATGGTTGATAAAATTACCGTGCCTAGTTTACACGATTGTGTGTTTACTCAATTATTGGCCCGTTTTCCTCAAGGAGCAGAGCGTTAAGATGACGTATCCTATCGAACAAATCCGAGCTGATTTTCCGATTTTAAACGAAAAAATTCGCAATAAACCGCTGGTTTATTTAGATAATGCCGCTAGCTGTCAAAAGCCGCAAGCCGTGATTGATAGCATGGTCAAACTCTACAGTCATGACTATGCAAATGTTCATCGTGGTGTGCATACGTTAAGTGTTCGCTCCACTGATCAAATGGAAAGCGCACGCCATAAAATCAAAACATTTATCAATGCGGCTAGCGATAAAGAAATTATTTTTGTGCGTGGCGCGACCGAAGCGGTTAATTTAATTGCGCAAACTTACGGCAGAGCCAATATTCACGCTGGTGATGAAATTATTATTACCGCCATGGAGCATCACTCAAACATTGTGCCGTGGCAGATGCTGTGTGAGCAAACGGGCGCTATTTTAAAAGTCGCCCCTATGAATCTGGCTGGTGAGTTGCTCATGGACGAGTTTGAGCAATTACTCAGCACCAAAACAAAATTCGTGGCAGTGGTTCACACGTCCAACGCGCTTGGCACACTTAACCCTGTTGAGAAAATTATCAAATTACCACACGCGAAAAATATTCCCGTTATGCTCGACGGAGCGCAAGCCATTCCGCATACAGCGGTAGACGTTCAAAAGCTCGATTGTGATTTTTATGTCTTTTCGGGTCACAAACTCTACGGTCCTTCGGGTGTAGGCGTTTTATACGGCAAACAAGCGTTGCTTGAAGCCATGCCACCTTATCAAGGCGGTGGGGACATGATTCGCACCGTGAGTTTTGAAAAAAGTACCTATGCGGGTTTACCGTATAAATTTGAAGCGGGTACACCTGCAATTGCTGAAATTATTGGTTTAGGCGCGGCAGTGGATTATTTAAATACCATAGGAATGCAAGCCATTGCCGATCATGAAGCCTCACTGCTTGCCTATGCGACGCAGCAAGCACAGCAGATTGATGGGTTGAAAATTATTGGGGAAGCCAAAGAAAAAGGCGCGATTTTATCTTTTACACTAGGTCGCATTCATCCACACGATATTGGTACAATGCTCGACAGTTTAGGCATTGCAATTCGCGCAGGGCATCACTGCGCTATGCCGGTTATGGAATTTTATCAAGTCCCTGCCACGGCACGTGCGTCATTTGCAATGTATAACACCAAGGCTGAAATTGATGTGTTAATTTCAGGTATTCAAAATTTAATCGAGATGTTTGGCTAATGTTTGAAGATTTACGCGAGTTATATCAAGAAGTTATTTTTGATCACAATCGAAACCCACGAAATTTTCATGTTATGGAAAATGCGGATAGACAAGTAGACGGTTTTAATCCGCTCTGTGGCGATAAATTAACGTTATTTTTGAAACTGGATGGTGACATCATTACCGATGCTAGTTTTCAAGGGAATGGCTGCGCGATTTCTACAGCGTCTGTTTCGTTGATGACTGACATTATCAAAGGTAAAACACAAGCGCAAGCGGAAGAACTTTTTACTGTTTTCCATGAAATGACAACGGGTAAAGAAGAGCATATCAATTTAGAAGCGGTCGGAAAATTAGCTGTTTTAGCCGGTGTGCGTGAATTTCCCGCTCGCGTTAAATGTGCGACGCTCGCATGGCATACGCTCGATGCCGCGTTAAAAAACCAACAGCAAGCCGTTTCCACTGAGTAACGCGTGTTAGCGCTCAATTCACAACTTGCCGTTTTATTTGAAGGGCAGGGTGATATTGCCCACTTTGAGCAACTGGCTCAAAAATTAGGGGTGTTGCTCCTTGATTTATCTGCATTGGGGGATATTCCGTTCTTTCTGACGTGGCGTGAGGGTGAGTTAAAATTACTGGATCGTGAATTGCTCAAAAAAGGCGGTTTAAGTATTGATATTGCCCCGCGCAGTGGTGAGCAACGCTCCTATCCCGCTCCAAAAGAAGGCGCGTTTGCACAGGCAATTGGACGCAAAACTAAAACCGTTGTCGATGCTACAACCGGTTGGGCGCAAGACAGTTTGTGTTTATTTCGCATGGGATATGAGATGACCTGCATTGAGCGTTCACCGATTATGGCAGAACTCATTACGGATGCGTTTGTTCGTTTAGCCAATGAGTCATGGGTGCAAAAACGTGAATTAGCGGTGCCTCGTTTACTTCATTGCAATGCTATTGATATGTTGCAGAATATAGACATCGCGCCTGATTGTATTTATTTAGACCCCATGTTTCCGCCTAAACGTAAAAAATCCGCTTTAAGTAAAAAATCCATGACCATTCTCCACGAACTCGTTGGGGAGGATTTGGATAAAGAACATTTATTTGAAGCGGCACTCGCGGCAACAAGTAAACGTGTTGTTGTTAAAAGTCCCGATTACGCCCCACCACTTGGCGGTAAACCTAACGAAAGCTTTGCTGGGAAATTATTGCGTTATGATGTTTATTTTAAGCATAATGTGTGAGTGTTTACAATGCCACTAATTTTTTCAAATCAACAAACATGATTGGATGCCCACTATTTCTGTTTGATTCAGTATCAAGAACTGTAAAGCCGCATCTTTCATAAAATGTAATAGAATCTTCTTTTGAATCGGTAATTAAGAATCGACAGCCAACTTGTTCAATAATGACATTCACACATAATGAAACGGCAAATTGAATCAACATTTTGCCAATACCATATTCTCTGTAATTTTTATCAACTGCTAACCTTGCAATTTTAACTGCAGGTAATACGTCATACCGATTAGCTTGTGGGCAATCTTCAACATCATAAAAATCCTGTAAGTCTATTTCGCTACAAGTTAGCGTAATATAGCCGACTACTTTTCTAATATTTTGATTTTTATCACTGTTTTTAACAACTACATAGGTCTGAGCGATTAAGGAGTTTTGAAAATCGAGTGCTTGATTTTGTAGGAATGTTTTTAATGGTTGAAATGCTTGATCCCCCATTGCAAACTGTTTTACATCATTTTTAACGGATAATGGTTCGATATAAAAATTACTTGGCATTTTTTAATTCTTGCCTACGCTCATTCACACTTTCTAAAAGTTCACGTCCTTTTTGCAAATTAGCAACCAGCCATTCACTTGGCTTGTCTTCTTCCATGTGCTTTATGAAACGAGCTGCATCCTTGCCGCTTAATTCAGTTCTGCCAAATGCACTGCTTTTGATAGCCATAACGCCTCCTGTAAATAATGCGTTCATCGTCCCACAAAACTTGACTACAAGCAAACTGTGCGGCTGATTTTTGTGAGTGAATATGGGCAAGCGTTACCGTGGTAACGCTTGAGTTGTTCAATTTAACGCGCAACCCCAGTATCTCTCTCGTTT
>OMIH01000104.1 GCA_900299045.1 Methylococcaceae bacterium | reverse complement strand
TGTTGGATGCGTTTTTGCATGGCGTTGCCTTAGATGCCATTACGCACCATTATCAACCTACCGAGCGATTAACACAGCTTTTACATCAAAAAAGCCACGATGCAATTGAAAAAGATTGTGTGGATTTATGTCGATTGTTTGAAAGGCAGGGCATTGATTTATCGAAAGTAGGTGTAACAGGTTCACTGCTGATTTCACAGCAAAATGCGAATTCAGATATTGATTTAGTCTGTTATGATTTGGCTGTGTTTACACAATGCCGCGCTGGGTTGCGTGAATTAATCGCGCAAAACGCGTTGACTGATTTAAGCGAAACGGATTGGCTCGCCGCTTATCAGCTACGTGATTGCGACTTGGATTTTCAATCTTATGTGTGGCACGAGCGTCGCAAATACAATAAAGCACTCATTAACGGGCGTAAATTTGATTTAAGTTTAGTTGAGCTACAACCCGTTTCTTTGACGTCTTATCGTAAATGTGGGGCGATAACGTTATCTGTACAGGTGATTGATGATACTCGCGCGTTTTGTTATCCAGCGGAGTTTCAGTTAGCCCATCCGCGTATTCAGCGTGTGGTGTGTTTTACTGCAACTTATACAGGGCAAGCCATGGTGGGTGAAACGATTGAAATTGCAGGTATGCTCGAAGAAGATGAACACGGCAATCAGCGAATTGTCGTCGGTTCGAGTCGGGAAGCGCAAGGCGAATATATCAAAGTGATACGCCAATGAATTTACGCGATTTTGAGGCGGTTATTTTTGATTTGGATGGGTTGATTCTCGATACTGAGCCAACGTATTTTGCGGCATGGCAGGATGCAGCAGCGCAGATGGGATTTGATATGCCTAGCGATTTTTTTACCCATTTATCGGGACTTTCGTATACTGAAATTCGAGCGCTCTTTGAGGCAAGATGCGGTAAGCATTTTGATTTTGATCTGTTTCATGTGAAGAGTAGTGCATGTTGGCGTGAGCGTGTGATGCAGCAGGGAATTGCAGTGAAACGCGGTGTACTCAATGTCGTTGCGCGATTAAATGCAAAAGAAATACCGTATTGTATTGCGACAAATAGTCCACGTGTGAACGCGTTGGAATGTTTAGCGCTGGCAAACATAGACCATCTCTTTCCCCTTGTTACTGCCAGAGAAGAGGTGATTCACGGTAAACCGATGCCCGATATTTTCTTCAAAGCAACCGAGAAGTTGGCGGTCAATATTCAATCATGCGTGGTACTTGAAGATTCTCCGGCTGGCGTACTAGCGGCAAATAGGGCAGGGGCGTTCACAGTCTTTGTGCCATCTGCTTTTTCTATAGATAGTCAATCACAAGCGCTGGCGGATTTAACATTGGCGCATTTGGATGAATTGTGAAATGGCTTTTTTGCCATTTGTTACGAATAGGATTCAGCAAATTTTTTCACATGATTAAACGTGTCCAGCAAATTACCTGCTAGTATATATGACTGATTTAACAGGCTGACCTGCAATTTTCGACTAAAAAACAATTCCCTTTTTTATGTTGTAGTTTAAATTATAGGTCGCTTGGTCGATAAATCAATTTTCTTGAATCTAAAATTAAACGCTCTTTTTTCACAAATTTAAAATTTTCGGTGATGTATTATGGCTCTTATTAAAAAATCCTCGAGCGCACCTGTATCAAAATACGTCAAGCAACTCAATGCGATGAATAGATAACGATGCAGGGGCACTACTTATTCGCCCCTACACCGAATCATCACATTTTAAGTGGCAAAGTTTTTCGCTGCAAAATCCCAATTGACGAGTGCCCAGAAGGCATCTAAATACGCAGGACGTGCATTGCGGAAATCAATGTAATACGCGTGTTCCCACACGTCACATGTTAACAAAGGCGTTTGACCTGCTGTTAAGGGGCAACCCGCGTTACTTGTGCTCACGAGTGCTAAACTACCATCAGCGTTTTTCACAAGCCATGCCCAGCCTGAACCGAACGTGGTGACGGCACATTTGGTAAATTCTTCTTTGAATTTGGCAAATGAGCCGAATGTGTGATTAATCGCATCTGCAAGTTCACCTGTTGGTTCGCCGCCAGCGTGTGGCGCTAATGAGTGCCAGTAAAAAGTATGATTCCAGATTTGCGCTGCATTATTGAATATGCCACCAGACGATTTCAAAATAATTTCTTCAAGCGATAAGCCTTCAAATTCAGTGCCAGGGACTAAATTATTCAAATTAGTCACATAGGTTTGATGATGTTTGCCGTGATGAAACTCTAAGGTTTCAGCAGAAATGTGTGGCGCAAGTGCATCTTTTGCATACGGCAAAGCGGGAAGTTCAAAACTCATAAAATCTCCTAAAAGTAAATACCAAGTAATTTCATACGAAAATAACTTTAGCATTGCTAGCGAATTAAATAAAGGCTCAGATTGAAATTATTTTATAATTCATAGCTTTTATTATATCGACTATTTATCAAAACAAAATAATGACAAATCAAAATAAAGCACCGATTAAAATTGATGTAGAAGAAGGGAAAACCTATGGCTGGTGTAGTTGTGGTCTTAGCGCGACGATGCCGCTTTGTGACGGTACGCATAAAACAGCCGACACTGATAAACGCTCAGTGAAATTTGTCGCTGAAAAAACAGGTAGCGTGTACTTGTGTGCGTGTGGAAAAACGCAAAATGCACCGTATTGTGACGGCAGTCATCAACACCAAGAATAGCGCTGGTTAACACATTATGGCAGTTGAAATTGAACATAAATTCTTATTAGCGACAAATCAATGGCGAGAGCACGTTAGTCACAGCGTGATGTATAAACAAGGCTATTTAAGCTCGCAACCGACCAGTTCCATCCGTGTGCGCATTAGCGACAAGCAAGCGTGGCTCAATATCAAAAGCGCCACGATAGGGGTGCAGCGCCAAGAGTACGAGTATGAAATTCCGCTCAATGATGCGCAGGAAATTGTAGATATCTTGTGTACAAAACCCATTATTGAAAAAACACGTCATTTCGTCACCGTTGGCGACCATGTTTGGGAAATTGACGAATTTTTGGGGGATAATGCCGGATTGATTGTGGCTGAAATTGAATTAAGCCACGAAGGCGAGATATTTGCAAAACCAGATTGGCTAGGTGAGGATGTCACGCAAGATTTACGTTATTACAATAATAATCTTGCGCGTGAACCTTACAAAAACTGGCGCGACCATGCTTGATACGGTGGGTGACTCGCTCGACCCAAAAGATTGGATTGCCTTTCGCACCCTTGCACACCAAATGCTTGATGATATGCTCAACTACACGCAGCATATTCACACGCGCCCCGTTTGGCAACCGCTACCCGACGCACTTAAAGCCACATTGCGAAAACCGTTAAGCGAAAAAACGCTTGAGCAAACACATCATGAATTTATGACGATGATGTTGCCGTATGCTGTCGGGAATGCGCATCCGCGTTTTATGGGGTGGGTACACGGTGGTGGAACGCCTGTGGGAATGCTTGCCGAGATGCTCGCGGCTGGACTTAATGCCAACTTAGGGGGGCGTAATCAAGCGCCCGTAGAGGTTGAGCGTCAAGTGATGCGTTGGGTGCGTGATTTATTTCAATTTCCCGATACAGCAAGCGGCATTTTTGTCACGGGAACATCGATGGCGAATTTCATTGGCTGTTTATGTGCGAAAACGCGTGAATTAGGTATCAGCACACGAAAAGAAGGAGTAGGGGATTCACCCAATTTAACCGCTTATACGTCAACCGCAGCGCATATTAGTATTGCGCAGGCGCTTGATATGAGCGGTATTGGTACGAATGCGTTACGCAAAATTACCGTGAATACGCAACATGAAATGGATATCACGCAATTAGAAAAAGCCATTGCGGATGATAAAGCGGCGGGAAAACGCCCTTTTTTAGTGGTGGCGACGGCAGGCACGGTTGATGTGGGGGCTATTGATAACCTTGATGCGATAGCGAATTTATGCGAACGAGAAAAAATTTGGCTGCATATTGACGGGGCATTTGGTGCGCTAGCGATGTTGTCATCGACGTTAGCGCCACGTTTGAAGGGGATTGAGCGTGCCGATTCGATTGCGTTTGATTTTCATAAATGGGGGCAGGTGCCCTATGATGCGGGATTTATTTTAGTCCGCGACAGTACGTTGCATCAGCAAGCATTTGCCTCACCGGCGGCGTATTTACAGCGTCAAGAACGCGGTTTATCAGCAAATTCGCCTTGGGCGTGTGATTTTGGTCTGGATTTATCGCGCAGTTTTCGTGCGTTAAAAACGTGGTTTACATTAAGCGTTTATGGCGATGAAAAATTAGGTCAAGTGATTTCGCATACGTGTCAATTAGCGCAGTATTTGCAGGCGCAAATTCAGTCTATTCCCGAACTGGAATTACTCGCCCCTGTGGCGCTCAACATTGTGTGTTTTCGCTATTATTGCGCTGGGGTGGATGTCAATTGGCTCAATACGGAGATTGTTATTGCCTTGCAAGAATCGGGCGAGGTTGCCCCCTCATCAACGACGTTAAACGGCTGTGTGGCGATTCGCGCGGCGATTGTCAATCATCGCACAACGCAACAAGATATTGATGCTTTACTCGTCAGCACAATGCGAATAGGTGCGGCGCTGACGACTTCTTCAACTTTATAGATATACATTATGACAGAGCAACTTGCGTTAGACGAATTACTACAGAAGGATTTTATCGGTTTAGTGGAATTGATGCGACTTGCACATCATGGCGTGGATTTGTCAGCGTTGGGGCAGGCATTAATTCAAAAAACCATGAAGAATCCAGATGATGCGAATGCGCTACTCGATTTATCAACGGTTTTACAGTTACGGGGTAATCGAGAGGTCGCCTTGCAAATTCAAGCGCAAGCCATTGCGCTACAGCGTGAATATAGGGTCCCCAATTCATCGTCAACACATTTGCGTGTGCTGGCATTGCTCAGTGCAGGGGATTTAATGGCGAATACGCCTATTGAATTTTTACTTGAACATTCGCATGTGGCGTTGACACAATTTTTCGTCACGGAAGATTTATTCACGGTAGCTGGCGCGTTTAACGAAGATTTGCCTGAGCATGATGTCTTATTTGTGGCTATTGCGGAATCAGAGGTGAATTTATCACTACTTAATCAACTCGCGCCTCTCCTTGCAAAATGGTCAAAACCGGTGCTCAACAAACCTGAGCGTATTGCGTTACTGTCGCGTGATGGCGCGTGTAAACTGCTAGAAAACGCAGCAGGTATGGTTATGCCAACAACGATTCGCTACGCGGTGGATGAGATTGAGGTGGGCGCGTTTTCGTATCCGATTATTATTCGTCCTGTTGATTCCCACGCAGGTCATGATTTAGACAAAATGGATAATGCGGAGGCGTTGCGGCATTATTTAGATGCGCAACATGGCGATGAATTTTTTATTGCACCGTTTGTGGATTATAAAAATTCGGATGGTCTGTATCGCAAATATCGCGTGATGTTATGTGCGGGTGAGGCATTTTTGTGTCATCTTGCGATGTCCACGCATTGGATGATTCATTATCTCAATGCTGGAATGGCGGATGATGCGCAAAAACGTGCAGAAGAAGCGCAAGCGATGAATGCGTTTAAGCAAACCTTTGCGAAAAAACACGCTGGGGCATTTCAATCCATTTATGAACGCACGGGGCTTGATTATGTAGGGATTGATTGTAGCGAAACGCAAGAGGGGCAATTGCTGATTTTTGAAATTGATAGCTGCATGATTGTGCATGCTATTGACCCCGTTGATTTATTTCCTTATAAACCCGTACACATGCAAACCTTGTTTAACGCGTTTGAATCTATGCTCAACAAAGCAACCGGAGAATAGTATGAATTTACCTCACTACAAGATCGACTATATTAGCGAAGAAACCTATCTCGAAGATGAAAAAATGCGTGATATTAAACACGAATATTTTGATGGTGAGATTTTTGCGATGGCAGGCGCAAGTATTAGTCATCAACGTATTATTTCCAATTTAGTCATTAATATCGGAACACATTTAAAACACACGCCTTGCGAAGTGTTCAGCTCAGATATTAAAGTTCGCGTGGATAATGGGAGAAAATATTTTTATCCTGATGCGTTAGTGGTTTGTCAAAACGACGATAAAGAGGCGTATTACACTGAGTCACCGCGAATTATCGTCGAAGTCTTGTCGAATTCAACACGCAAATTTGATAAAAATTTAAAACGGAAAATTTATCAAAGTATGCCTACTTTAGAAGAATACGTTTTAATTGAACAAGATCGTGTTGAAATTGAAATTTCACGAAGATCGACAAATTGGCAACCCGTTTTTTATTTTATCGATGATGATATTACGTTTGAATCCATTGATTTCACGTTGCCCGTTTTAGAGTTATATCAACGTGTTGAAAATGACGAAATACACGCATTTATGAAAGCGTTAGAATTGGCGAAATTGGAAGAAGTGAATTCAATGGAATAACGAATGGTTGGGGCATTGCCCTCGAACAGAGGGTTGGGTAGTGTAATTATTATGAATACATTATTTGGTGATGAATCGGCATAGTTACATACTGAGCGATGGAGCGACGACTGCTATCATATTCACTAGGTAAAAAAGCGAAACGCCATCCCAATATGATGACATTTCGCTACGAATACAAGCACGTTGTAAAAAAAAACGGCTTATTCGCTGTCACCTTCATAGGTATTTCTGTCCATACCCGCGCATACAGGACACCATGATAAATAAAACTCTACTACACAGAATACGCCAAACAGTAATAATGGAATGCTGGCGGTAAACAGTGACACCACAAGCATCGCAATGCCGCCATAAAGACGATATTCTTTTTCTTTAACACTTAAATTACGTTCAATTTTTAGCATACGTTTGAAATCAAAACTCATAACCTGTCCTCCTACTCTATTCTAGTTATTGTGCGATTTGACTGCCTGTTAGGCAAATCAAGTGCAAATATACGCGCTTACATCGAAAAGTGCGATTATAATCATACAATCGTCATTAAATTTTTCGTGTTATTTTTATTTTACTTTATTTTTAGGAAAATCGTTTCATGTCTAAACACATTATTCATACACACCTCGCACCACAAGCTATTGGCACTTATTCACAAGCGGTAAAAGTGGGTAAAACAGTGTATTTATCCGGTCAAATTCCGTTAGTGCCCGATACCATGACGTTAGTTGACAGTGATATTGTGGCGCAAATTACGCAAGTATTTGAAAATTTAAACGCGGTTGCACAGGCGGCAGGGGGGGATTTATCGGATATCGTGAAATTGAATGTGTTTTTAACCGATTTATCCCATTTTCCCATCGTAAATGAAATCATGGGGCACTATTTCCATGAACCCTATCCTGCACGCGCTGCGATTGGTGTTGCGGCGCTACCTAAAGGGGCGCAAGTAGAAATGGACGGCATTATGGAATTGTCCGTTCAAGATTATTTAGTGTAATGCGTATTTAATTTACATTTGCGTTTGTTTTCACGCTGATGTCGCTATTGCAGCAAGAGGTGAGTGTACTTGCGGGTGTTGGGCCTCATACCCTTCATCGACTCAAAAAGCTTGAACTTTATACACTGCTGGATTTACTGCTCCATTTGCCAATACGCTATGAAGACCGTACGCGCATTTGTCCTATTCAATCTCTCGTGGTGGGTGAGTCTTCGCTGGTTTGTGGGCGCGTAGAGCAGGTCACGGTGATTCCCTCAGCGCGTAAAATATTAGTCTGTCATATTCATGATGGCACGGGGCTTTTAGCTTTAAAGTTTTTACATTACTCACCTGCACAGCGAGCGTTGCTCGAAAAGGCAACATGGTTACAGTGTTTTGGCGAGGTGCGTTTGGGATACGGTAGCTTAGATAGTACACTTGAAATGATGCACCCTGAATTTGCATTGCGAACCGAGCACGAGGCGCATAAAACCGAAAATACATTAACGCCAATTTATCCATGTACCGATGGGCTCAATCAAGGCATTTTACGACGCATTATTACGCAAGCATTGACAATATGTGACGCGCAATTAGTGGATTATTTGCCCACGACTTTATTGCAAAAATTTAATTATCCAACGTTTCGTGACGCTTTAGTCCAAATTCATGCACCGCGAGGACATGAAAATAAGCTGGCATTTACGCGACTTGCGCATGAAGAATTGATTGTGCATTATTTATCTATGCGTAGCGCGAAAATGCAAGCAAAACGCTGGCAATCACCGGCTTTTACGCCCAAGAAAACGAAAGTAAAAGCCTTTTTAGCCACATTGCCTTTCTCGTTAACCAAGGCGCAACTACGGGTGATTGAGGAAATTCAAGTCGATTGCGCGAAAGTTGAGCCGATGTTGCGCTTAGTGCAAGGTGACGTGGGGTCGGGGAAAACCCTAGTCGCTGCTGTGACAGCGCTTGTTGCCATTAAAAATGGCTATCAAGTGGCGTTGATGGTGCCAACAGAATTGTTAGCCGAGCAGCATTATCGTCATTTTACGAACTGGTTTTTAAATTTTGACATCCGCATTTTATTTTTAACAGGGCAACTCAAAGGCAAAGCAAGAGCGGAAGGGTTGAAAGCGTTAGCCGCAGGGCAGATTGATTTAGTGATTGGCACGCACGCGCTGTTTCAAGAGCAGGTGCAATTTAAAAAATTAGGATTGACTATCATTGATGAGCAACATCGTTTTGGGGTGCATCAGCGTTTAGCCCTTCGAGATAAAGGTC
This sequence comes from Methylococcaceae bacterium, assembly GCA_900299045.1. Lineage (GTDB taxonomy): Bacteria > Pseudomonadota > Gammaproteobacteria > Methylococcales > Methylomonadaceae > UBA10906. The sequence continues at coordinate 5,047 of OMIH01000104.1, read as the reverse complement.
GACATCAGACGCGAAAAGGGGATGCGCTTTATCCTCATCAATTAGTGATGACAGCAACGCCCATTCCTCGTACGCTGGCAATGATGAATTATGCCGATTTAGACGTATCTATTATTGATGAGCTGCCACCTAATCGCACGCCTGTGATTACGCGCGTTATATCTGCGCAACGTCGTGAAGAAGTGATTGCAAAATTGGATGAATGGGTACGCAAAACGTATCAAGCGTATTGGGTTTGCACGTTAATTGAAGATTCTGATGTGTTGCAAGGCGAGGCAGCCATCGCAACGAGTGAATTACTGATACAAGCGCTGCCTAACGTGCGCGTGGGCTTAGTTCATGGGCGCATGAAAGCGGCTGAAAAAGAAAGTGTGATGAACGCATTTAAAGCACATGAGTTGGATTTGCTGGTGGCGACCACGGTCATTGAAGTAGGCGTGGATGTGCCAAATGCCGCGTTGATGGTTATTGAAAATCCAGAGCGTCTTGGACTCTCACAACTGCACCAACTGCGTGGACGTGTTGGACGAGGTCAAATCGAAAGTTATTGTTTATTGCTTTATTCGTCATTACCTGACATGGCGCAAGAGCGATTAACGATTATGCGCGAATCCAGTGACGGATTTGTCATTGCTGAAAAAGATTTAGCATTGCGTGGCGCGGGTGAAGTGCTGGGTACTCGCCAAAAAGGGCAGTTGCGTTTTAAAACGGTGGTTTTTCCGCGTGATGAATTCCTCATAGACAGTGTGCAAGAAATAGGGGATAAATTAGTGGATCGTATTCCACAAAATATACCGTTACTTATCAATCGTTGGCTAAGTAATGCGGCAAGTTATGTTGATGTGTAAGTGTACATCCCAATTTTATAAAGGGTAAAAATGAAAGAACAGTTTGATGTCGTCATTGTCGGTGGCGGAATGGTGGGCGCGGCGGTGGCGTGTTGTCTTGGCGGAAGTAATCTGAAAGTTGCCGTGATTGAACACGAATTTCCGCAAACCTTTGACGCGCTGCAACCACATGATTTGCGTGTATCTGCGCTGAGTATTGCATCTAAAACCATTTTAGAAACCGTTGGTGCGTGGCAAGGTATCGAAGCTAAACGGTTGTGTCCGTTTAAGCGGATGCGTGTTTGGGAAGACGCGGGAGATACTGAATTTTGTAGTGATGACATTGGGCATAGCGAACTGGGTTATATTGTTGAAAATCGTTTGACGCAGCTTGCTTTACTTGAACGCATTGCGCATTTTAGTAACATTGAACTCATTTGTCCCGTGCAAATCACGCAGTTAAATTACAGCAATCACAGCGACAGCGAATTCGTGTTGAGCAATGGTCGAACATTCAGCACCAAGTTACTAGTGGCAGCGGATGGCGCACAATCTAAAATTCGTCAAGGGGTTAATTTAGGCGTGACGAGTTGGGATTATGATCAGCACGCGATGGTGATTTATATTGAAACGGCTTATCCTCAGCAGGATATTACTTGGCAACGTTTTGTGGCGAGTGGTCCACAAGCGTTTTTGCCGCTGACGGGGAATTTTGGTTCGATTGTTTGGTATAACTCGCCAGATGAAGTCAAACGCTTGAAAAGTTTAGCGCCAGATGCCTTAAAAGAAGAACTCGTGGCGACGTTCCCCGATTGCCTTGGAGAGGTAACGCGCGTTATTTCATCAACCAGTTTCCCCCTCAAACGTCAACACGCACAGCATTATGTAAAACACGGTGTCGCGCTAGTGGGTGACGCGGCGCATACGATTAACCCGCTTGCAGGGCAGGGTGTCAATATTGGTTTACTGGATGCCGCTGCGCTAGCGCAGGTAATTATGGAGGCAACACAGCAGGGTCGGCATATTGGTGACGTTAGTGTTTTAAAACAATATGAAAAAATGCGTCGCACTGAAAATTTGAAAATGATGACGGTGATGGACGTGTTTTATCAAGCGTTCAGCAATGATTTTTTCCCGTTGAAATTTTTACGCAATGTCGGACTTGGACTGGCTGAGCGAGTCACACCGCTGAAAAATAAAGTCATGCGTGGCGCGATGGGGCTTGAGGGGGCATTACCTAAATTAGCACGCGGGGAGCGTTTATTTTGACTATAGATTATATTGCGTCAACACAGGCTTGGTTGAAAACCATTGTTATTGGATTGAATGTTTGTCCGTTCGCACGTCGTGAAGTAGAGCGTGGTCGCGTTAAATTTGAACTTGAAACATCTACGGATGTGGCAGCGTGTTTAGAAAACTTGATTTTGCAATGTGAATGTTTAGATCAAGACGACAATATTGAAACCACGTTGCTCATTTATGCGAATGCGTTTAGCGAATTTGATGATTATTTAGATTTTGTTGCCATTGTGCAGGATTTGCTTGAAGCGGAGCATTATGACGGTGTATACCAATTAGCCACATTTCATCCAAATTACTGTTTTGAGGGCGCAACTGAAGATGATGCGGCAAATTTCACCAATCGCTCACCCTTTCCCATGCTTCACTTGTTGCGTGAAAGTAGTGTAACTGAAGCCGTTGCGCATTATCCTAATCCTGACACTATTCCAGTGACTAACATTACGCTTATGCGTCAAATCGGCTTGAGAACACTACAGGCAACATTAGCGACGTGTTATGTCACTTCATGATTTTAATTAAGGTAGATAAGTATAAAAAGTGTTATGGACGAATTAACAAAAGAAAAAGTCAATTTAGAAACGGCTAAAATCCATTGGAAAGACCTACAGCGTTTTTTTGCAAAAGGCGAAGCCGTTTGGGTGTCAAGTGAACTGGATTTAGTTGAAGTGGGCTATCAATTTTCCATGGACAGTAAATCACATGTGCAAGCTTGGATGGAAAATAATCAACTGGCGTTAGTGTCTGATGAACAGGCGTTACGTTGGTTTGAAAGTCATGCGGAGCTTTGGGCGGTGGTCGTTAAACCGTGGGTTTTAATTCAAGAATAAATCACACCGGTGACAGGCAATCATTTTTTGCCTGTCACCGATAAACGGCTATTTCTAGCGGCTTCGACTGCGTGAGCCTTGTGTTTTTGATTTTGAATTGGATGTTTGATTTCGCGTCATATAGCCCTTTTTTTCAGTTGGCTTTTTGGTGTGGCGGTAATCTTTTTTCCCTGTTTCTTTGTTGGGTGCTTTCTTTTTGGGTGCATCCATTACATTTAATGAAACGGGTTCATAACCTGTATCGGCAATACGCGGTAATTTGCGTTTAAGTAATTTTTCAATCTCAGCTAATTGGCTTGATTCTTCAGGCGATACTAACGAAATTGCAGCACCTAATGCGCCAGCACGCCCTGTGCGTCCAATGCGATGAATATAATCTTCAGGCACTTGCGGCAAGTCGTAATTGACCACATGTGATAAATCATCAATATCCAGTCCACGCGCGGCAATATCTGTCGCCACAAGAACAGATACCTTGCCATTTTTAAACAAATCCAGCGCTTTAGTGCGAGCACCTTGCGTTTTGTCACCATGTAGCGCCGCAGAGCGAATGCCGTCAGTGATTTATTGTTTTTCCAATCGATCAGCACCGTGTTTGGTGCGAACAAAGACTAATACTTGCTGCCAATTATTACTACCAATTAAATACGACAATAATGCCCGTTTGTTTTCACGCGCAATACCGTACACCATTTCTGAAATAGTATCTGCGGTGACATTCGGTTTTGCGACTTCAACCAAAATTGGATTCTGTAATATCTGATTCGCTAAGGCTTTGATAGGTGCAGAATAGGTAGCTGAAAACAATAAATTTTGGCGTTTTTTCGGCAAATTTCCAATAATACGACGAATATCCGGCAGAAAACCCATGTCTAGCATACGATCCGCTTCATCAAGAACCAGCATTTCCACGTTGCTTAAATTGATATTTCGTTCGTTCATGTGATCACACAGTCGTCCTGTTGTTGCGACAACAATATCGCAGCCATGACGCAGTTGACGAATTTGCATATTGATGCTCGCTCCCCCCACAATCATTTCAGCAATCAGTGGCAGATGCGCACCATAGGTTTTAATACTTTCAAGCACTTGTGCAGCGAGTTCACGCGTTGGCACTAATACTAATGCGCGAATACGGCGTGGTTTTTGGTGTGGATCGTGATTTTCCATCAAACGCTGTAGCAGTGGCAGTGTAAAGCCAGCGGTTTTTCCTGTGCCCGTTTGCGCACCTGCAAGAACGTCTTTACCGGCAAGAATATGGGGAATTGCTTGTTTTTGAACGGGGGTAGGCGTTGTATAGCCTTGATCGCTGATGGCGTTAAGTAATTGTGAACTTAAGCCGAGGGCTTGAAAACTCATGTAAACTCTCAAAATGATTTATTAAAAATAGATAACGTTAATATAACACAACCCATGTGGTTGATGCGGTTTTAAACGTATTTTTCGTTAATAAACAAGAGAATTGCCGTTATTTTTATCGGCATTAAAAATAACGGCTATAACATACAGGTGATAACTTAATTCCTGAGCTGCCTATTCGGCAGTGAATGTGAGAAATAGTTATTAGTCAATGTTTCTTTTTCTAAGCTGCCTATTCGGCAGTAAAACAATTGTTTTTGTTTGTAAAGTGATTATAGCACTTTTTTTCAAAAGTGTGATGTATGTCACACTTTTTGGTGAAAAGAATTGGGGTAGGGTAGGTTATCCGTAAAATAGTCGATGCAGTTTTTCGATGCCCATGAAATCTACTTGATCAACTTTTTTATCTATTTTTTTATCTATGACGTTTACTGATATGCCTATTCAACATTGGCTTGATATTACATTGCAAGTCACGCCGCGATTATTTATCGTTGTCGTGGCGGCTTTTGTTGCGATTCGTTTTAAATGCTTGCGTTTAGCGTTGCGAGGTGCTGATTTGCAATGGCGTTATGTGCCAATTGCTATCGTGATTTTCAGCTTATTTTCTATCATAGGCCTGAATACATGACAAAAAATCAAGTTTGAAGACTAACCTCTTTTATTTCAATGAATTGGAAAAAATGACGAATACATTTTGCATTGACCAATGCTTCACAGAGTTGCTCAATC
>OMIH01000103.1 GCA_900299045.1 Methylococcaceae bacterium | reverse complement strand
GCGTGCATCTTCTCGACCATCCCGACACAGATTTAGATAAGCTCCTCACTTTTATTCACGCCCCAGATTATCCAACAGATGCGGAAATTATTAGTAGTCGTGACGAGTTAGAAAAAATTTATCGCACAGGCGGAGGCTCTGTCAAAATGCGGGCAACGTATCAACTTGAAGAAGGTGTGATTATTATCACTGCCCTACCCCATCAAGTATCTGGCGCAAAATTGCTAGAACAAATTGCTGCGCAAATGCTCGCCAAAAAATTGCCGATGATTGACGATTTACGCGATGAATCCGATCACGAAAATCCTACGCGCCTGCTTATTATGCCTAAATCCAAACGTGGCAACATAGATGAGGTAATGTCACATCTTTTTGCGACAACGGATTTAGAAAAAAGTTACCGCGTCAACATGAATATGATTGGTCTTGATGGTCGCCCTCACGTCAAAAATTTACATGATATTTTAAGCGAGTGGTTAGCATTTAGAACCGAAACTGTACGCCGACGACTGCAACATCGTTTAAATAAAGTGCTTGCTCGACTGCATATTTTAGAAGGTCTTCTCATTGCGTATTTGAATATTGATGAAGTCATTGCCATTATTCGTACCGAAGACACGCCAAAACCCGTTTTAATGTCACGTTTTGGCATTACCGATACACAAGCTGAAGCCATTTTAGAGCTAAAACTACGTCATTTAATCAAACTCGAAGAAATGAAAATTCGTGGTGAACAAGATGCTCTAAGCAAAGAACGTGATACGCTTGAAAAAACACTCGGTTCAGCAACGCTATTAAAAAATCTCATCAAAAAAGAACTTCAACAAGATGCGCTCGATTATGGCGATGTACGTCGCTCGCCCTTGGTGAGTCGTGAAGCTGCGCAGGCGCTTAATGAAACCGCGTTAGTGATTAACGAACCCTTAACTGTGATTTTATCGCAAAAAGGCTGGATTCGTGCGGCAAAAGGTCACGATATTGACGTTCAAAGCTTGAATTATCGCGCAGGCGATAGTTTTCACACCGCGGTCAAAACACGCTCAACGCAGCCGGTGTATTTATTTGATTCAACTGGTCGTGTTTACAGCTCAACCACGCACGATTTGCCTTCTGCACGAACGCAAGGCGAGCCACTCACAGGGCGATTTAATCCCCCCACGGGCGCGACATTTACCCATTTACTGGCGGGTAATGCGGACGACATTGTTGTGTTAGTCAATCATTGGGGTTACGGCTTTAAAACATCACTCAAAGAATTTTTGAGCAAAAATAAAGCGGGCAAAGCCTTAGTGACACTCGCCAATAACGAACGTTTACTCACGCCATTACTCACCACGCAAGAAAATCATTTCATTGCCGTCGTGACAGCGCAAGGTCGCTTGCTCATTTTTCCACTCAACGAACTGCCCACCTTGCCCAAAGGCAAAGGCAATAAGCTGATTCAAATTCCCTCAGCGGATTTGCAGAGCGGCAATGATTTCGTGACAGCGTTTACCATTTTGCCACCCGAAACTGCGCTCAAAGTCATCTCAGGTAAACGGACATTAACCTTGAAAATACAAGACCTTGAGCCTTACATGGGGTATCGTGCGAAACGCGGTTTATCACTGCCTCGTGGATTTCAACGCGTTGAAGGATTAGAATGGGAAAGCGATTCCCTATAAATAACGTCATCTTAACGGAGAAACAATAATGCCCCAATTAAAACTAAAAAATGTATTACGCACTGTTATCACTGGCTGTTTTTTAACCTTTACGCTAGCAACCCAAAGCGTGGTCTTTGCACAAGAATCCAGCGATTCGCATGACGCGCATCATTCGCAACAAAAACTCGATTGGCCTGGCATTTACAATGGATTTACTCCTTGCAGTGACTGCAAAGGCGTAAAAACAACCCTAGCGTTGAACGCCAATAATTCCTACATTCTCATTACGCAATATATAGGGAAATCGCCACGCGACATTACAGAAAAAGGAAAATTTGTATTCACCAATCAAAACACGATTATTTTAACCCCACGCGATAGCGAGATGACGCGCCATTATTATGTGGATGAAAATAAACTCGTGGAACTGGATAAAAACGGCGTACATTACAGCGGGAAAGACGCTGATCGTTATATTTTGCGTAGAAATGATGTCGTCAATCCCCCATCAGAAGGTGGACACGGACATTAAGTCGCGTATTTAATGTTATCCCATGCAACACCACGCTGTTGCACGCCTGCGTTGCGTTTACATTAAGCGCAACGCCTTACTTTGCTCCTAATCTTATGCTTAATAACGATGTAATACGCCGTATTCGATATGCGTTGAATTTAAACGATCACGCCATGATTGCTATTTTTGCGTTAAGCGACTATGAAATCAGCCGTGACACATTACTCACACTGCTTAAAAAAGATAATGAAGAGCACTTTGTTGCCATGAGCAATGCGCAATTAACGGCTTTTTTAGACGGTTTAATTACCTTCAGACGCGGTAAAAGTGACAAGCCTGTTGCGCCAGCAAAGACAGAACTCGATAACAATGCAATTTTGCGAAAATTACGCATTGCATTGGAATTCAAAGAAGAAGAGATGCTCAGTATCTTAACACTAGCCGATTTTGACTTATCAAAACATGAACTGAGTGCTTTTTTTAGGCACGAAGGACATAAGCACTATCGTAAATGTGGCGATCAAATTCTGAGAAATTTTCTGCAAGGCTTAACGATTCATTTTAGGCAAGCCGACGCATCTTAACCGTTCATCATAAGGCGACAATATATGCTGAAAAAATTACTGCTCTCTATCTTAGCCGTTATTCTTATTTTTGAAGAGTGGCTTTGGGATACCTTAACCGTTGCAGGTCAATTTTTTTCACGCATTTTGCATCTGGAGCGATTTGACGCATGGCTTATTGAAAGCTCACCTAAACGGGCGTTATTCGCGTTTGTTATCCCACTGGTTATTGTGACGCCGTTTAATATTCTGGCGATATTTTTACTTGCTCGTGGTGCGATTTTAGAGGCAATTTTGCTTGAAATCATCTTAAAATTATCGGTTACACTGCTCATCGCACGGATTTTTCGTTTGGTCAAACCCGCGCTATTAACGTTTAACTGGTTTGAAAAAATATATCGCTATATCAGTGAATTATTGCATTGGGCACACGAAAGCGTGCGCCACACCGCTATTTATCAACGTGGTATTTTACTCAAAGCGGCAATAAAAATGCGTATTGCCGAATTATTTGCCACATAAATCAATCGAGATACCCCTCCGCGCCACCGGTATAAAACAACGCTGGATTCGCTTGCGTTAGCGCCATGCCCGATTTAATTTTTTCAGGTAAATCCGCATTAGCAATAAAAGGTACGCCAAAAGACACGGCATCCACTAGCCCCTGCGCAATCGCTTGCTCGGCTTCTTCTGGGGTGTAGCCCATATTACCGATGAGAACACCTTGATAATGTTCACGAACAGGCGTGAGTACATCGCCCTGTTGAACTTGGAAAAAATCGCTACGCATGACGTGTAAATAAGCCAAATTAAACGCATTTAACTTTTTCGCAAGCCATGTTGCCAGTGCGATAGGATCACTATCCGCCATACTGTTGAAACTATTAAGTGGTGAGATGCGCAGTCCCACGCAATCACTTCCCCAAACCTCACACACCGCATCAAGCACGTCAAGCATAAGGCGAGCGCGGTTTTCCATGCTGCCGCCATACGCCCCCGTACGTTTATTCGCGCCATCTCGCAAAAATTCATCGAGCAAATACCCATTAGCGCCATGCACTTCTACACCATCAAATCCAGCTGCTTTGGCGTTTTGCGCGGCCTGTTTAAAGCCTTCGACAATAGCGGGCATTTCATCATCGCGCAATTCACGCGGTGTCACATAGGGTTTCCAGCCTTCGGGTGTAAGCACTTCACTGCTCGTAATGGCTATGGCACTTGGGGCAACTGGCTCTTGACCTTCGTTAATTAACGGATGACACGCGCGACCACCATGCCAAATTTGCAAAAAAATGTGACCGCCTTGCTCATGCACGGCATCAGTGACTTTTTTCCACGCGTCAACCTGTGATGCGCTGTAAATGGCAGGTTCTTTCCAAAATGCTGAGTTGCCTTCCATCACCATCGTGGCTTCAGCGATAATCAAACCTGCACTGGCGCGTTTTGCATAATGCACCGCCATTAAATCTGACGCATGATGACCTTCAGCAGCGCGGCAACGTGTCAGTGGCGCCATTAAAATACGATTAGGCAGTGTCAACGCGCCTACTTGCAATGGTGTAAATAAATGTTCCACATTCTCTTCCGTATTGTTAAACGTCAACTGCGGCAAGCCATACATCGTGCTTATTACACATACTCACTATATGCAACACACCCGCATAGTCTTTGAGTTTAAACGATGAACTGGCGGTTTTATCCACAGCGGGATTGAAGAAATGCTCATCTAAGAATTGGTAATTATGATCGAGCAGTACATGCTTGACGATGTAATGCTCAAAACCGTTCATCTCGTGAGCGGTCGTGACAGTCACTGTCGTGCCAGTTGCCGATTTTTCAATTTGTGCGCTCGGCAAATGCGTGGCGACTTTTCCACTCCAACGCCCTGCATTGTCTTTTGTGTAAAAAAGCCCTCCTGCTCCCAATAATTGGGCTGGCGCAGTTTGTGCGCTAGCCATTTGCGGCATCACGCTCAACGCACTAACACCCGCACCCACTAAACCTAAACGCATAAAATCACGACGCTTCATTTTTCTCTCCCGACTAAAATAATTAATGGTACTTAACTAATGATTACCGGCAATGGACAGTTGCTCAATGAGAATGGAACCAGCACGGACATTACCGCGATAATCAACATCACTGCCTACGGCGACAATATGCTTAAACATCTCTTTTAAATTCCCTGCAATGGTAATTTCTTCAACGGGGTATTGAATCACCCCATTTTCTACCCAAAAACCTGCCGCACCGCGTGAATAATCACCTGTGACCATTTTCACGCCCTGCCCCATTAACTCGGTGACCAGCAGCCCCGTGCCGAGTAACTGTAGCATCTCTTCGAAATTACCTGCACTTGGCGTCAACGTCAAATTGCGCACTCCCCCCGCATTCCCTGTACTTTTAAAACCCAATTTGTTAGCCGAATAGGTACTTAGGACATAATCTTGCAAAATACCATCACGCACTAAATCACGATGACGCGTTGCCACCCCTTCACTGTCAAAATTGGCACTACCTAATGCACCAATTAAATGGGGTTGCTCGTGAATATGAATAAATTCAGGGAAAATTTGTTTGCCAAGGGCATCAAGTAAAAAACTCGATTTGCGATATAACGCGCCACCGCTAATAGCACTTATAAACGAATTAAGTAAACCGCCCGATAATTCAGCGCAAAACAACACAGGGCACTGGCGTGGACTCAAACTCCGACCACCCAAACGACTCAACGTCCGTTCTGCGGCTTTGATGCCTACATCTCGCGCCATATCAAGCCCTTCTGCGCGTCGCGCGACGGTGTACCAATAATCACGCTGCATATCCGCACCACGTTGCGCAAGAACCGAGCAACTCAGTGAATGGCGCGTGGAAATCCGTGCTTGCAAAAAGCCAAGACTATTGCCAAACACGTTAATGCCTTTATTGGTGCTGACGGATGCACCTTCAGAATTACTGATATCGGGATGATAACCTCGCGCAGCCTCTTCACATTCAATGGCAAGTGCGATCGCCTCATCGGGTGAGAGCGCCCATGGATGATATAAATCTAGATCGGGAAAATGAGTTGCCAATAAATCCGCTTCGGGCAACCCCGCATACGCGTCTTCACTGGTGTAGCGTGCGATACTGCAAGCCGCGCTCACCGTTTCTTTAATCGATTCGGGCGATAAATCACTCGTACTCGCAGCACCTTTGCGCTGCCCAAAATACACGGTGATACCAAGCCCTTGACTGCAATGATGCTCTATTGTTTCCACGTCACCAAGACGCGCATTCACCGACAACCCCTCATCAATGCTCAATCCTGCTTCAGCAGCGCTTGCACCTTGCTGCGTGGCTTCGTCTAAGAGTTGCGCAACGGTCTGTTTTAATTCTTCAATACGTTCAATCTGCACAGTCAATCCTTTTAGTCTTAGTGAGCTACATAATCTGTTTTTGATGTCGCACTATCAACAGCACGAGATTTATGGATAAAAATATTTTTCAATCGATTAAACGCTGATGGCAGGGTAGTATCCATGACCATCTCATTTCCCATTGACACGATAATACGCGTCAATTCGGGCATTTTATTTTTCGTTGACGCAATGTAAATTGGCTGAACATACACAATGGTATTACCCATAGGTAAAATCACCATGCGCCCCATTTCAACAGACGAGCCATTTTGATCCCACAGCGTAAATTGTTGCGATATTTCAGGATGCTGTTGCGTAAGCGCTTCAATTTGCTCAGGACCATTCACTTGAACATCTTTGCCAAATTTATATATCGTAATGTTTGGACTGTAGCTATTTCCACCGCATTGCGTTTTATCCAGCGTACTTGCCATGCCAATCATACTTAAATTACTACGATTCACAGGGGTCATCGGATGAATTAACACAAATTCTTCAGTATCATCGCAATGCCCAAAATCCATTGTTTGATAATAAGGCATCACCGCGCGTCCGCGTACATTGGCTAATGCCCATGTTTCTGCTTGCTCGTAAAATAATTCAGGACTTTGTTGATGGTATTTGGCGTAGACTTCCATTTGCAGTGCGTACAAATCACGCGGATAGCGCAAATGCTGCTTTAATTCCGCTGGCATATCGTCAAGTGGCTTAAATAAACCGGGATAAGCGCGCTCGTAAGTATTAACAATCGCATCGGTGGGATCACTAATGTAGTAATCCACATCGCCATCAAACGCATCAACCACGATTTTGACTGAATTGCGAATATAGTTAAACGGCTTGCCGTTATTTAATCCGTCTTTGCGAATAGGTTTTGACACGGGGTATTTATCTGACACCGTATACGCATCTTGAATCCAGTAAAAACGGTCTTTCGTCATCACTAAATAAGGATCTTTATCAAGCTCTAAAAATGGCGTTAACTTTTGAATACGCTCGGTCACGTTACGGTAAATTTTCAGCTTACTTTCTTGTGAAATATTGGTTGAAAAAAATAATTTTTCATCACGCAATTTGAAGGCAAATAACGCTTTTTTAAATGTTGATGAAAACGGGATACCGCCTTCACCATGATAGGCTTCGTTTGTCACCACATCATTGCTTGTCGCGGCAATACCTACTACATTGAGCTTATTGGGCACGACAGCGTAATCATATTGTTCAAGACCATAGTAAATATCAGGATGAACAACACTAAATCCCACATCCGAGTGCATATTCAAATCGCGCAAATACCACGTCAACGGTGCATCAGCCTCTTGGGCGGCAGGCGTGACAACCGCGCCATAGCCATGTGTGTAGCGCAAATGACGATTTTCCCAATTTTGCGCTTCTTTAGGAAGTTTAGATACATTCACTTCACGCGCAGCAATGTTCACTTGACGCACATGATTTGAAATAAAATAGCGATCTTCGTCTACAGCGAGAAATTTATAATAAGGGCGAATTTCTTGCAGCTGTTTATAGCTAAAAATAATATCTTCACGATCCCACACGGGAATATTTTCAAAATGTTTTTGACTACCCCATGTTTCAATATCTTGCGCGGCATCGAGTTTTACGTTCATATCAACAACGTTAATATTGTTCAAATTGTACGCCGCCAACGTGGAATCAATATTGTGTTTCATAAACGACGTTTCGGCTTTTACTGGATTCGGATTGACCACAAAACGTTGCAACATATCGGGAATCCACTGTACCTGCTGCAATTGCCAAACAAAAGCAAATAATGCCAGCGAAATCCAAAGCGGTTTTTTATGCTCATGATGATCAGAATGCACAAAATGTATCGCAATCATAGCCGCCACAAAGAATGTAGCCATGGCAGCCCAAATGAGGGGTAATTGATAGCGAATTTCTAAAAAACCAGGTCCAAAAAAGACCGGTTCATGTGTGCTTGTGTAGAGCAGTGAAAAACGCTCCAGCATAAAGCCCCACATCACAAACGCCACCACAAAACCAATTAGCAGGGTTAAATGAATTTTTGCCCCTTTAGGATAATGTTTGTTTTGATTGGGAATGTAAGTATGTTCAAAAAAATACAATCCCCCAACCATGCCAAAAACCAATATCGCTGTAATCAATAATTCTTGTTGAATAAGCTGATAAGTGGGATAGGAGAGCATATAAAAACTGACATCATGCCCATAAACCGTTTCATTCACCCCCGATGCGCTACCAAAAAAATAAAGTAGCGTCGATTCCCATTGCGAATAGAAAGGTGATGCAATCACCATCGCTAAAACCAGCGAAATGGGCGTGTAGATTTTAACTGACCCCGATACGAAAGTATCCGCAAACTTTTGAAAATGCCCGCGTTGCTGATGGCTCAAATTATCCACGGGATTGAGTCCTAAATAACGCGACGCAATCCAAAAATGGCAAAAGAAAATACAGAAAAATACCAGCGTCACACCACCAGAAAGAAAAAACTTATACAGTAAGCGTAGCCAAAAATACGATTCAAGCTTAAGTGATTCATACCACCACCAATCCACAAAAAAATCGATAAAAATAAAATGAAAGGCAATGAATAAAACCACAGCGACGACAGCTAAACTGCCAAACAACGCGGGAAACGATTTCAAATTCCGCATGGTGTTCCTCTTGTGAATAAAAGAAAATAATATATTAGGCGTTATTCTAACATTCTAAAGCACCTTATGCGCCACGATAACCCGAAGTAATTGGATAGCGTCGATCTCGACCAAACGCTCGCTCACTCATTCGAATTCCCAATGCCGACTGTCTGCGTTTATATTCACTGCGATCAACCAGCGAAATTGCCCGTGCTACCGCCTGTGCATCAAAACCCGCATCAATAATTTGCTGCGCGGATTGATCTTCTTCTACGTAGCGTTGCAAAATAGGGTCAAGAATGTCATAGGGCGGCAAGGAGTCTGCATCACATTGATTTGGCGCAAGTTCCGCCGAGGGTGGACGTGTCATCACACGCTCTGGAATCACGGGAGAGAGTTGATTGCGATACCTCGCAAGTGCATAGACTAACAGTTTGGGTACATCTTTAATCGGTGCAAATCCACCCGCCATATCACCATAAAGCGTTGCATAACCGACACTCATTTCGCTTTTATTGCCGGTTGTCAGTAATAATTTTCCTTGTTTATTTGACATTGCCATCAACACCACACCTCGACAACGTGCCTGAATATTTTCTTCGGTGGTATCGTGTTGCGTATGTTCAAAAGTACTCTCAAGCATGGCACTAAAAGCGTTCACTGCGGGTTCAATAGAAATGCTGTGATAGGTCACGCCTAATGTTTGTGCTTGTGTTTTTGCGTCATCATTGCTCATCGCGTGCGTATAACGCGAAGGCATCGACACCGCTTGTACATTTTCAGCCCCCAGTGCATCGACGGCAATGGCTAGCACTAATGCCGAATCAATACCGCCAGAGAGCCCCAAAATAGCACCTTTAAAGCCATTTTTATAGACATAATCACGCGTTGCACACACCAACGCTGCGTAATCGCTACTCAGTGGTGAATACGGCGGCGCACAATAAGCAGGAATAGGCTCTACACCATCAAATTCAATCACGCGCACTTCTTCCACAAACTCTTGCGCACGAAGAACAACGTCACCTTGTTTATTCATCACAAAAGAAGCACCATCAAATACCAGTTCATCCTGTCCGCCCACCATATTAACGTACACGATAGGTAATTGTGCCGCCTTCGCATTAGCGCTAATAATCGCCTCGCGTTTTTGTGCTTTTCCCGAATGAAATGGTGACGCATTTAACGTAACAAGCAGCTGCGCACCAGCGGCTTTTGTCGCGTTGACGATGTCGCCATGCCAAATATCCTCACAAATAGCCACGCCAATCGAGTGATTTTTTAATTCAAACACGCACGTATCAGTGCCTGCAGAAAAATAACGCTGCTCATCAAACACGCCATAATTGGGTAATTTTTGTTTGCGATAACACGATACAACGCGTCCATTACATAATACAGCGGCACTGTTATAGCGTTTCCCGTCAAAAAAATCAGGGAAACCAACAACAAGCGTTATTTCTGGCGCGATTTTTGCTAACTCATCTAAAACACTGTGTGTGTGAGCGATAAAATCATGACGCAACAATAAGTCCTCAGGTGGATATCCCGTCAGAACTAACTCTGGGAACACCATTAAATCAACAGGCGATTGTTGGCGCGTTTTTATCACTATTTCCGTGATTTTGTTAAAGTTAACGGCAATATTGCCGACTAAACTGTTAGTTTGGACAAGCGCGATTTTTAAGGTCATGACATTAAAAAGAGATGGAAAAGGTCGAATATAAATAAGGTGCTCTGCGCACCGAATTTATCATCATACCCCAACTTGCAAAAAAGCGATGCGTTTTATCCTGACAAAATTTTGACGTTTACTTTATTTCAAAAAAATGCAGATAAAAGCCATGGAAACACAACAAGAAAAACACAATGAATCCGCTTGGTGGTTGTTTCTTGAAACCCTCAGTGATGAATTCATTAACCAAACTGGTTTTGGGATTTACGCGCACATTTCGCCACTTGACGTACATCATGTGTACGCAGAATTTCAGAAAAACGAAGAGCCTATTGATCATTTTGCGCGTGATTATGTTCGTTCTTATGTGTGATATTTTATTTGGGATACGCTGCCACAACACGCACAACGCAGCCGTGTTTATTTTTTAACTTATTTTGTGATTGCCGTGAATAAATTACCGACTATTTCGACAAAAAACGATTTACCTTATTTTAAGTTGTTACTTTTACCACTTGCGATCGCTTTGCTCTCAGGGTGCGCCGGAACAGCAGACATTAAACCAACGCCTGTTGCTGTGCGCCCTGTTGAAAAAGAAGTCATCCCACCCGCTGTCGATTATGCGCTCAGTTTGCAAGGCGCCCCTTATCGTTACGGCAAAGATACGCCTGAGGAAGGATTTGACTGCAGCGGTTTTGTTAAACACGTTTATGAACGCAATGGCGTCCATCTACCTCGCACGGTTAGCGAAATGAAAGACTCTCTTACGCCTGTTCCTAAAAATAACATTCACTCTGGTGACTTGGTCTTCTTTAACACCAGTGGAAAATCGGTTTCACATGTGGGTATTTATGTTAACGGAAGCAATTTTGTACACGCACCCAGCTCACGCACAGGCAAAGTCATGGTATCAAGCCTCAAGACTAATTACTGGCGTGATCGATTTGTGGATGCGCGTCGCCCGTGACAGACGGATTAAAAATTAGGTGAATGGATTTCATAAACACGGTTTTCATAAAATTCAATGTTACCACTCACCATCCCAAGCCCCACCATCTCACCTTGATACACAAATTTTTGGTGACCATTTCCCAAATCATCAACACGGGCAGGACGCCCTAAAATACCCTTTACCTTTTCGGTGGACATTGCTTCTTTTATAAGTGCCCATGCGTGTTTATCTCGCCAGTTTGGTTCAATTTTTTGCTCGCTTTTGAGTTCATTAGCCGCAGCTGACTCCCCACCTTTGGCTTTATTTGCTTTCTCGCTCTCTAGTTGCTTAACGCGACCATCTAATTCTACGACTACATTTCTCAACGTGTTTATGTCATTTTGCATTCTTTGCTGCTGCACAACATCATACCCTTCCGCAAAACTGGGCGATTGCATAACATAAAATAAAACCGTCATACCAAATAAACTGTTTCGTTTAAACATAAAATACCCCCCTCTTCTCAAAATTTGAATTCTACCATTTTTCACCCAAAAGGGTGGATTTACAACGATACCGCGCAAAGCCATTTCACATTCTAAAAAAACAAGCTAGCATGGTAAACTACGCCCAATAGGCGCACACCATAATACCACCGCATAAACATGGCAACACATTGCCCAACAACTCAACACCATTATGCTTCGAAACCTTACTATTCTTGACCTTGCTGTTGTGAAACATTTACAACTTGATTTAACACAAGGTATGTCCGTTTTAACAGGCGAAACTGGCGCGGGTAAATCTATTTTACTCACCGCCGTCACACTCGCGTTAGGTGAGCGTGCCACGCCCGATTACGTCAGGCCGCATTGCACACGCGCAGAAGTCAATTTAGAATTTGACTTAACCAACTTGCCTAGCGCGATTGAATGGCTACAAGAAAATGCGTTTGATGAAGAAAATCACCAGTGCTTAATTCGACGCGTGATTAACAGTGATGGGCGCTCGAAAGCGTATATCAACAATCGCCCCGTTACATTGCAAACCTTACAACGTTTAACTCGTCAATTAGTTGAAATTCAAGGGCAACACGCGCATTTAAAATTGCTCGACAATGATGAGCAGCGTCGATTACTTGACAATTACGCCAAAAATACGACCTTACTTACCGAATTAAATACCTGTTATACCAACTGGCAACACGCACAGCATCAACTTGAGCAACTACAAGGTAAACACCTCGACAATACGCAGCGCGAAGCCTTTCTACGCTACCAACTTGACGAATTAGAAAGTCTTCATTTAGAGCAAGTTGACTACCATGAATTGTCCGACAAACATCGAAAAATTGCCAATATAGAGCACATTTTAAGCACCGGACAGCAGCAAATTGACATACTTTACGACCAAGAAAAATCCATTCATTCTCAACTCAAAAGCAGTGTCAAATCAATGTCGGGGTTATTGCAATTTGCGCCCGAATTAACCTCTGTGAATACCCTTCTCACCGAGGCACAAATTCAAATCGAAGAAGCGGTTTACGAATTACGACATTTTTTAGAGCATCAAGACGCAGATCCAAGCGAATTTCAAGAAATTGAAGCGCAATTAGCACAGCTGCAAGCCTTAAGTCGCAAACACCACGTTCGCCCCGAAGATTTACTCGCTCGCAAGCAAAGCCTAGAAGATGAATTAGCACACATGAGTGATGATGCTGAGCGCATCGTAGAGTTAGAAAAATTAACGACTCACTGGCAAGCGCTTTACGTTCCTTTAGCAGAAACACTCTCCAAGCAACGCAAATCAAGCGCACTGCAACTACAAAAGCATATTTCGACAATGATGAAAGAATTGGGTATGCCAAATGGTGAGTTTTTGATCGATATCCACTCACAGGCGAGCACTAAGCCACGTTTGAACGGTGTTGATGAGGTGCTATTTCTAATTAGCGCAAACGTGGGACTTCCTCCAAAGCCCTTATCTAAAGTCGCGTCAGGAGGGGAATTATCACGCATTAGTTTAGCTATTCAAGTGACAACCGCTAGCGATAAAACAACCCCTACTCTCATTTTTGATGAAGTGGATTCAGGTATTGGTGGCGGTATTGCAGAAATTGTTGGACAAAAAATGCGAGAACTCAGCGACAATCGTCAAGTATTGTGCGTGACGCATTTGCCACAAGTCGCCGCACAGGCGCATCAACATTTATTTGTTCAAAAAGAACACCACACAGATATGACTGCCTCGCGGGTATTTTTACTAACAGAACAAGAACGTGTTACAGAAACAGCTCGAATGCTAGGAGGGGTAGATTTAACGGAAAAAACGCTTGCACACGCTAAAGAGATGCTTTTTAAGAATAAGAAACTAAAACACAAATCGAACTGAAACGCGCGTGCTGTTTTGAAATTCGCTCACAACGGATCCGTCACGACTATAGCGTGTCACAACTTCAGATTTTCCTTTTAGGATATGAATAGTGCGCTTGTTATTACGCGCGAGGATTTCAATGCTCGCACCATTTTGCTCATTGAGATTTTTGCAATCAATACACACTTTCATTAAGTCAGTCCAATTCATTTTCACAAGCACCGGCGACAAACCAGCAATCAAAGCCATTTGAAAATAAGACTCCACCCCTTCAGGTGAAAGCGGTAACTGCTCTGCCGCCAAAATTTGCTCAAGTTGCTTGTTGAACATATCCAATTGCATCACCAAATCACGCTTATTACTCGCCACTGTACTAATAAATGCGGATTGCGGCTGGCGCACCAACGCATCCGCCTCTTGGGAAAGCTGCTGGTAGAGCCGTTGCGCTAACTGTAGCGCATTGCTAATTAACTGCTCTGCAATTGGAAATGTGTGTTCAATCATAAACTATGTGCCGTTGATTTGACCCTGTGAAAATTCAAATTGAATCATTTTTTGCGCAATACGATCAGGATTAATCTCATAAGTCCCATTTTCGATTGCTTGTTTAATACGCTCTAAACGTTGCGTATGAATGTCAGACTCAGGAAATGATTCAAAACTTTTTTTAATTTCTTGAACAGAATTAGTTAATACTACACTGTCTGCTGGCAGAGATGCTTTTACATCAACGACCGGCGTTGATTGCGCTGTTTTATTTTCAATAACACTATTTTTAATCAGTGTACTAAATGATAACGACGCCGCACCCTCGCTTTTAGCGGGTGTTTTTAGTGGAACAGAAGAAACTGCTCCTCTATTTTTGATTAATTCGATAGCCATGCCGAGCCCCTTGAAATATGAAGTTATCACAAAACTGCAACGATACATTTACACATACTCAGTTTTGCTTTTAAAGATTGCTTGTATGTTAGGTAAACTTATCGGCAAGATAAAGAAATTCTTTAGCTAAAATTATATAAATTATTACATTTCGTTGTTAATGCACCACATCAACAACGCCTGCATCAATCACCGTCGCATTGACTGTGCGATCAGAGTTTTGATTTTTAACGCGAATCACTTGACCACGACTACCATCTGATTGCGCTATGCCGCTCATGCGAATAGCAATTCCAGAACTCGTTGATGTCATCATAACGTGATCACCGCGCTTTACTAATTTAGACTCAAAAAAATCTTTTGGCGTCACCACCGACCCCACAGGCAAATTATGCGATACTTGCTTATCAAGTACCTGCGTTAAGTCAGTTATATAATTATGTAATTGCGTCACATTTTTACGCGCTAAAGCCACATGATTTTGCGTTACTTTATCGCCATGTTGCATATTCTGCGTTAAAACCACAATATTTTCAAACGGTGTAATCGTAACGGGCACAAAAATTGCCCATTTTCTCCCTACAGAACAACGCACATTCACCGCCACGCGCCCTGCTTTAAGCAAACCAGGCGTAAAGACTTCCATAGGTTGTTCGCACAAGGCTAAATTTAAGCGACTCGCTAACGGCACTATATTAATTTCATACTCTGCAGTGGTATTAATGTTTTGCGCAACATAGGCCTTAACCGCCTCGTAAATTGATTCGTGAGTTTGCCATTGTGGCTCGGCATGAGTTGCATTTGTAAAAACAAACGCACTGACAAAAATAACTATCAATTTTAACATATTGG
>OMIH01000102.1 GCA_900299045.1 Methylococcaceae bacterium | reverse complement strand
CTGTTATCAAGTACGACGTGAATTGTTTAAAAAAGTAGTCCGTTCTTTCATTTCGGAATTTTTCATCGGTCAGGAAAGTTTGAATCCACTTTTTTCCTCTGCCGTCAATGCGTAACTTCTATGATATGAGTTTTAAGGATTTTGATACGCTATATTTCATGTAAAATATCAATCCTTTATTTCCATCTGGGCGCATTTATAAAGATGACTTTACTGACTTCATTATTAGAAAAAAAATCATTAGGAACTAAACTGTTTTTAGCGGTGAGTTATGGTTTGGTCATCATGTTGCTGATTGGTTTTAATGCCATTAGCAATATTCGAACGTTAAGTTATGAAACCAACATTATTTATGAAAATTATTTACAGTGTGTGTCACACTTAAAAGAAGCGAATATTCATTTAGTGCGTATTCGTGAAAATGTTGTCCAGTTATCGCAAACAGACGATGCACGCTACAGTCAAGCTAAAAGCACTATCACAAAATCCACCATCACGTTGCAAGAAGAAATGGCGTTAGCGCGAGGTAGTCTTTCTTCTCAAGTAGACAAAAAACTATTAGCAAATTTCGATACTTTTTTTAATGATCACCTAAGCAATATTAAACAAGCCACGTTGCTGAGTAATGAGTACAAAGAAAAGAAAATTGTTGAAAGTGTGCTAGAACATTTTATTCATGGCACCGATTTTTCAACGACCGCCAATGCAGCAGAAGAATTATTATCCACATTAAGCCACAATAAAGAGTTGCAAGCCTTTGCCATTTCAGAAAAACTGAAAAAAATGCGTGAGGAGAGTGAGCGCATTTCACTTTTTTTGATGTTTTTTGGAATACTTATCACCGCTATCAGTGGTTTTTTAATTGGAAAATCAATCACAGCGCCTATCAATCGCTTGCAAACCGCTATTGAAGGATTAGCAGCGGGAAATTTAGATGTTGTTATTCCGCACATTGGCGATAAGAATGAAATCGGCGCGATTGCGCGGGCATCGGCTGTGTTGCAGACGATGTGTCGCGGTATGGAAACACAACGCTGGATTAAAGACAATTTTGCCACCATTTCAACGGATCTTTATCAAGTCGACAATTTTCCTGATTTTGCACATAAGTTTCTATCTGCAATTTGTCCGTTAATTAATGCCGGTTATGGCGTGTTTTATATTTACAAGCAAGATGAATTGCAGTTGTTGAGCACTTACGGTGTCCACGAACATGACACGCATCAATCCCGTATTGCGCTAGGTGAGGGATTGGTTGGGCAATGTGCGCTTGAAAAAAGACTCATTAACATGACAGATTTGCCCGACGATTACCTCAAAGTGCGTTCGAGTTTGGGAGAGGCGTTGCCTAAAAATATTGTGGTTTATCCTATTTTGCGTGTGAATGTGCTGGTTGGTGTACTTGAGATTGCTTTTTTCAAACCGTTTACGAAAACTGAAAAATCGTTACTTAGTGCATTGATGCCGATGGTAGCGATGAGTATGGATATTCTTGAGCGCAACTTGAAAACACAAGAATTACTCAGTGAAACGAAAAGTCAAGCAGATCGCATGGAAATTCAGGCAACAAAGCTTGAAGAGCAAGCCATTGAACTTGAAGCGCAACAATCTGAGCTAAAAGAAACGGAAGAGTGGTTTAGAGGCATTATTGAATCCGCGCCAGATGCCATGCTTGTAATTGATGCAGAAGGCACGATTGTTCTGTGCAATAAACGTGCAGATGAAATTTTTGGCTACCCATCTGGGGAGTTAATTTGGGGTAATGTCGATAAACTGGTACCCGAATCATTTCGTGTGGATCACCCAGAAAAACGTAAACTTTTCATGGAAGAGGGGGGAACAAGGTCAATGGGCGCAAAAGCAGACTTGCGAGGTGTCCGAAAAGATGGCAGTGAATTCCCCATTGAAGTCGGGCTAAGTAAGTTGCCAAGCGCGCATAATCAATCGTTTGTGTGCATTTCAGCGCGTGATATTACGCTTAAAAAGGAAGCGGATATCGCCCTCTATAACGCAAAAAAAATAGCGGAAGATACCACTCAGATGAAATCGGATTTTTTGGCAAACATGAGTCATGAAATTCGCACCCCCATGAATGCCATTTTAGGTATTTCACATTTAATGACCAAAACCTCGCTTACCTCTAAACAGAGCGATTATGTGCGAAAGATTCAAGGATCAAGTCAGCATTTGCTTGGTATTATTAACGATATTTTAGATTTATCGAAAATTGAAGCTGGCAAAATTCTCATTGAGCAAGTTGATTTCAAAATTGAAAAAGTATTAACTAATCTTGTCAATTTAATTTCCGATAAAGCCAAAGACAAAGGGCTTGAGCTTATTTTTGACATTGATAACAATTTGCCTGTCTATCTTCACGGTGATCCGCTACGTTTAGGGCAAATTTTAATTAATTACGCAAATAATGCGGTCAAGTTTACCGAAAAAGGCGAAATTACAATTACAGTCAATGTGTTAGAAGAAACAGAAAACGAACTGTTTTTATATTTTAGCGTGCGTGATACAGGTATTGGGTTAAGTGATGACGCAATAGAAAAATTGTTTCAATCTTTTCAACAAGCCGATACGTCAACGAGCCGTAAATATGGGGGGAGTGGACTTGGACTTTCCATTGCTAAACAACTTGCTACGTTGATGAATGGTGAGGTAGGCGTTGAAAGTAAATTGGGTCAAGGCAGCTTATTTTGGTTTACGGCACGACTTAAAAAAGCAATAAAAAAGACCCATCATGCAGTGCACATTAATCACTTGAAAGGAAGACGTGTGCTGGTGGTGGATGATAATGAAATTGCACGTTATGAGCTTGAAAATATGTTATCTAACATTGGGCTGAGTGTAACACAAGTATCGAAAGGACAAACAGCGTTGAAATATATCCGTATGGCGGAAAAATTGGGTGAGCCTTATGAGATTATTTTTCTTGATTGGTATATGCCTGAAATGGACGGCGCTGAAACAGCAAAAGCTATTGACGCGTTAAAGTTAGCGTCGCCACCACATATTGTGATGGTCACAGCGCACGGACGCGAAGAAGTGCTCAAAGAAATGGAAGCGGCTGGCTTAGAAGATGTCTTAATTAAGCCTGTCAATTCGTCTCTACTCTTTGATTCAGTGATTCGTTTACTCAGTGATTCCCATGATGATCACGTTGAATACAAAGAAGAGGTAGCAGATGATCACCATTTTGCTCTTTTGATTGATGATTTAAAAATTATTCATGGCGCATCGATTTTAGTGGTGGAAGATAATGAACTCAATCAAGAAGTGGCGTTAGGGTTGCTTGTCGATGAAGGATTTAACGTAGACGTGGCGAATGATGGCAAAGAAGCGATTTATATGATCAATCAGCATCATTACGATATCGTGCTTATGGATATGCAAATGCCGGTGATGGATGGCGTGAGCGCTACAATTGAAATTCGCAAAGAGGCTAAATTCACGCATTTGCCTATTGTTGCGATGACCGCGAATGCGATGCCACAAGATCGAGAAAATTGTAAAAATGCGGGAATGAATGATTATATTTCAAAGCCTATTGACCCAGAAGAGTTGTTTCGTGCTTTGTTGAAATGGATTAGACCCACGCTAAAAGCAGAGCTTGAAGAATTAGAAAATGATTTCAATATCAATAATGCGTCGTCCACCGCTGACGATCTTCCGGTTATTGATGGATTAGACACGCAACTGGGCATGAAGCGCGTGCTTGGGAAAAAAGCGCTGTATTTTAATATGCTAAAAAATTATGTCAATGGTCAAGAAACCCTGCCTACCACGCTGGCGGATGCACTAAATACAGGGGATTTTGAAACCGCGCAACGTCTTGCCCATACAGCAAAAAGCACGAGTGGAAACATTGGTGCGATGACGTTATATAATCTCGCTGCTCATCTTGAAACGCTCATTGCTCAAAAAGTCGAACTCGACAAAATCAATGATGCGCTAGCGCATTTTACGCATTTGCAATCAAACATGATTGATGCCTTAAAAAACGTGTTAGCTCAAGCGCAACCTGAGCAGACCATACAACATTTGGATGTAGAAAAAGCCCAACATGCGGTCAAGCGGTTGAAAATGTTGCTAGAAGATGATGATATGGCGGCATTAACGTTCCTTAATGAAAATAGCACCTTATTGAGCGTGTCATTAGGTGAAAATACGTTTACGCATTTAGCGCGTTTGGTAAAGAACGTCGATTTTGAGAAAGCCTGTGAATGTATTGATCAAGCTAACACGTCCATTTAGTGTTTCTCGTCGCTACGAGGGAGCCATTGTGCCAATTTTTCTAGCATTTGCAATGGATGAATGGGTTTTGCAATGAAATCGGTCATGCCAACCGCTTGGCATTTTTCGCGCTCATCGAGTGTCACACCTGCGCTCATGGCGATAATGGGTAGCGTAGCAAATTGCGGTTGTTGACGAATGATTCGTGTTGCCTCTAAGCCATCCATCACTGGCATTTGAATATCCATTAAAATGACATCGAAAGTGGTGTGCTCAAGCAAATCCAACGCTTCTTGACCGTTATCGGCAACCACCACGCGCAATTTGGCATTGCGCAAGAATTCACTGGCTACCTGCTGATTGAGCGGCATATCTTCAACTAACAAAACGCGTGTGTTGACCAGTGTTTTTGCTGCGTCAACTAATTCCTCGTTGGTGGCGCGTTTATTTTGTTTCACGGGTAAAAAACCAGCGCTGTGTGATTTTTTGGCGATTTCAAAGGGCAGGGTAAACCAAAACAAACTGCCTTCATTAGGTGAGCTTTCAACTACGATTTCCCCGCCCATCAACTGAACGAATTTTTGGCTAATAACCAGCCCTAATCCCGTGCCGCCAAAACGACGACTAATCGATGTATCGGCTTGTGTAAAGGGCTGAAACAGATTTTTTTGTTGCTCAAGGCTAATACCAATACCGCTGTCTGCAATAGAAAATGTCAGTAAAATCTGTTTATCTTTTCGCTGTGATACAGATAAACTTAAACGCACAAATCCTTCTTCTGTAAATTTAATACTGTTATTGAGCAAATTCGTTAACACTTGCTGTAAACGCAATCCATCGCCAATTAAATGCCGTTCAATAGAAGGCGACACATCTAAATGAAACGTGAGATTTTTTTGTCGCGCTGTTTCTTCGAATAAATTATTGAGATTGTTGATTAACATACCAAGATTGAAATAATCCGATACGATAGCAATTCCGGTTGAATCGAGTTTTGAAAATTCTAAAATATCATTGAGAATCATCAATAAATTTTCAGATACGCCTAAAATTTTCTCAAGATAGTCGTTTTGATTATTATCTTGTGAATGCAAAGCAAGTTCGGATAGACCAATAATCGCATTCATGGGAGTGCGAATTTCATGACTCATATTGGCAAGAAAATCGGTTTTAGATTGTGCAAGTGCTTCAGCGGCTTCTTTGGCTTCACGCATTGCTGTCGCGGTTTTCTGCGCGTCCAATTGCAATAATTTTGTTTCGTGAATATCGACGCAAGATCCAATGTAGCCTTCAAAATCACCATTTGCGTTAAAACGCGGTACACCCGTATCAAGTAGCCAGCGATATTCACCACTATGGTGTTTTAGGCGATATTCCATTTGAAAAGGGTGGCGTAAGTTAAAATTCGTAATATAGACATCCAAGCAATGCACAAAATCATCGGGATGCACGCCTTTTGCCCAACCATTTCCTATTTCTTCTTCGAGTGTACGCCCAACAAAATCTAACCACACTTTATTAAACCAATAGCACAGCGTATCGGTATCAGATAACCAAATCAGCACGGGCGCAGCATCGGCAACGAGTTGAAAGCGCTGTTCACTCTCTACCAGCAAGGCTTGAGATTTTCTGATTAAATCAATATCTTCAATAACCGCAATGAACTTTCGAGGTGAGCCGTCATTATTTAAAATCAATCGACCCGATACGCTCGCCCACACATCGACGCCATCTTTGCGACGGTATTTTTTTTCAAAATGAAATTGAGTGATTTCGTTACGGAGGAGTTTGTTATAGACCTCAATATCTTGCCCAATAAATTCGGGTGGCGTAATTGCCATAAAAGTCAGTTTTGTCAGCTCCTCTGCACTGTAGCCAACAAAATGACAGAAACTCTGATTCACATTTAAAAAATAGCCGTCAATGGAAATATTAACAACCCCCACAGGCATATCTTCAAACATAGTTCGAAAATTTTTCTCACTTTTAGCCAGCTGCTCGGTACGCTGTTTAATCGTTTCTTCAAGGCTGACTTTTCGTCCAGTGACAACCAACGCAATGCCGCCCATTAAACTGGTTAAAAATAAACCAATTAAGAGAATATGCCACGAATTATTGGTGTGAATATGTGAAGAATTGAGTAAATTATGATTATGCAAATAATTAGGCGTAGCATAAACCTCAATGCACCATAACCGATTGCCTATTGTAATAATCGTACTTTTGAAAAACCCGTTTTTGCCTTCTGGAAAGTGACTCACGGATAAAAGCGGTAAGCTATCAAACAGTACGTTATCCTCTACCGCACTTTCATCAACAATGCGTAACCGCAAATTTTCATGTGCGATATCTTTTAGAGCAACATCAATCATATCGCCCACACGAAAAACCGCTACCGCAAACCCTAAAAGGGCTCGATGTTTTTCTTCTAAGGTTTGATGCGCAAAGCCATTTTTATAAAGGGGAATAAAAGAGAGAAAGCCGGATTGATTCCCCGTTTCTTGCACAAGCGTGATTTTGGGTGTGCTGGTAATCTCACTGCTGTTGAGTGCTTGATTTAAAACCTCTTGACGCAGTGGGTCAGACATCATGTCAAAGCCAAACACTTTTTGATTACGTTTCATTGGTTCAATGAAATTCACCACAACATAACTGGCTCTTTTTGCAGCGGGAATAAGATTTTTATTCGCATCACGTTCGGTAATGTGAAAGTCTACAAAACCTTCATGTTGAATGGATTTTTCAAACGCCGTGCGCTGTGAATCCAATACAAATTGGTCAAAACCTAGCGCTTGAATGCCTGAAAAATCGTTAAAAAGGTGCGCAACAAACGCTCTAAATTCGGGGCGATTAATATCTGTTGATGCGGCATAAAAGCTTTCAATTGCTTTTAATGCGTTCAAGTGGGCAAAAAGTTGCGTTTCTATTTTGGCATTGATAGACAGGACATCTTTTTCAAATTCTAATTTTAAGCGCTCATTTTCTTCTTGAAATTCATAAAATACGAGATTAAGTGTTAATAAAAAAGTACTGATAATCGTCGCGCTGACAACGGCACGTCGTTGCAAAAAGACGTTAGTGGGATAAAACCAAATAATCAACAGAGGGGTGAAAATAAAAATACCAATTAAATCGCCCACATACCAATCTAGCCAATGTGATAAGGCGACGTGTTGAGCGAGTTGCTCGGTAGCGGTTAGCGTAACAATCGAAATAGTTGAACTGATAAAAGTGGACAGTATCGCGGATAAAAAGAATAAGCCAATTTGTTTTTCACTGGCTAGTGAGTTAGGAAAATGCGCTATTTTACGCATTAACCATGCGCCGACAAACACCTGAAGCGTGGCGGCAAGTGATTCAATAAACGCAATAACAATACTGAGTGTATTTGTGTTGCCTAACAAATGGTCAATAAAATACAAATTGGTGAAAAACGCACCAATCAGCACACCTAACGCGATGCGATGACCTAAAATTAACACGGCAGCAAGTGAAATCCCCGAAGGCGGCCAAATAATAGTGCCAAATTCATTTGGAATGCCAATGGCATTACATAAATTTCCACTAAAAAAATAAATAATGGCTAACGCAATAATTTGAAACAGCAGAGGGATTTTTTCTTTTGTCATGCTTTGTTGAGCTTAAAATGTCCAAACGATGAGGGCTTGCGGTAGACTTTCGGTAAAGCCTTTTATGCCGTATTTATTATGCCAATATTGATATTCCATACCTATTTGAAGATGTTTAGGCATGCCAAAAAATTCTCCCACATCAAGGCGTATTTGAGGTTGTGCGAGAAAGTTTTCCGTATACCTGCCCGTTTTACTGCCAATGTAATCCGCAAACCCTTCAAAGCTCCAATGGGTATCAGCAATAGTAAAGGGTAGTTTCCAAACGGGGGTAATTTGCACTGAATTGCCTGTCGAAACGGGTTCAATAATGTTGTGACACAGAAAATCAATGTTGAACATTTTAAATCCCGGTAAATTCAAGTCTAGCGTCGCACCGTACAATATAACACGCGTCCCACTTTTTGGATTGATATCTACATTTTCCCCCAGATTGACCCCGACCGTTGCATTTAAATCTTTAACTATGCCATAAGATAACGTTTTCCCCGTCATTTTGTTTAGGCTGAAATAGCTGTAAAGCTCACCATAAACATTGACTTGCGAGGGTTCGCCTTGCTCGGATATTAACGTATCCATAAAAAAGAAGTTGCGACCCAGTGCCCAGCCATCTGCGTGACTAACAGTCATAATGGAGCGTTCAATGTCATTGGCATTTTTTGGCATTCGGTAATTTGAGCCGTGCAAATATTGCACTTCCGTATTACTCCAATCAAAAAAATCTGCATACGCAAAGTAAGGCGAGAAAAAAAGTCCAACAAACAGGCATGAAACAAGCGAAGACGGTTTCATAGTTATTAATCGTTAGAAAATAAAGTGCGTTAAACGTCTGATGAATCAAAGGGTAGCTGCGTGGTAATCGTGTGACTAATAGTTTGCCACGCATATTGCAGGTCGATTAATTTGTCACTAATGTTTTCGTTGCGTAGAAGATGCGCCTCAACGTCAGCAGCCAATGCGGAAAGCGTATTAGCGCCAACGATAGCGGCAGTTCCCTTTAATGAATGGAGTTTTCGTTGTGTGATTTCGTGCTGTTGTGCAAAAAATGCTTGTCTGATTTCGTCAATACTCTCGCTAAAATCAATGATAAAGCGTCGCAAGCTACTCAATACTTTTTCTTTTGACCCCAACATGATTTCTAAATTATTAAGCGCCTCGAAATCAAAGCCATTTAAGGATTCATACGCCACGAGTGGTATATTATTTTTTTCGGGTACAGGGGTATTGTGGTGATTGGATGGCTCAACGGGGGCTTTTTGATCAAATGTAGCTAAAGCGTCCAGCACTTGTGATGGCGTGAAAGGTTTGATTAAATAATTATCTGCCCCTGCAGCCTCGCATTCGTCAATGAGTGATTGAGAGGCTTTGGGCAGCAACAGTACCACAAAACAATAATGCGGCAGTCGCATGGATTTAATCAGCTGGCAGAGGGTAACGCCGTCAAGCTCACCGCCTATCATTGAATCTAAAAATACGATATTGGGCAATTTATCATTGAATAAATCTAAGGTATCGAGCGCTTGTTGCGCTTCAAAAATATCACCGACGTGTTGCGCGAGCGTTAATGTCAATGTATTTCGCACTGATGCGTTTTCATCAGCGATTAAAATTTTGATTTGCTTAGAATGTATCATGTCAATTGTTCTTATTTTTATAGTTAATCAAAAATGCCGCTAATATTACCATTTTTTTGATTTCGCTTATGAATTTTAACGTAATTTTGATGTTGCTTGTGTTACCTGAACGGACGTATTTGCCTATTCAATGTCATTGTTGCCTATGAAAAAAACGGTCATGATGCCCAGTTATGATGTTTAATTTGAAAGGATACATTTTCGGATGTTGCGTTAAAAAAAAAATCCTTTTATACTTGAACACAGCTTAGATTGTGCAAGCTAGAAACAACACTAATAAAAATTTTCGGAGGTCATGATTATGAAATGGGAAACACCAAGCTACACCGATTTACGTTTCGGTTTTGAAGTTACTATGTATATTTATAACCGTTAATATTTTATTTCGGTTTAAATGAAAGAAAAGGGGCGACTTGCCCCTTTTTTTTCGCGTTTTATCTTTGTATAGATTAAGGTTTTTACTATGAAAATTAGAGTATTAGGTGCTGGTGCAGGAGGCGGATTTCCGCAATGGAATTGTAATTGTCATAATTGTCATCGTATTCGACGCGGTCAAATGAACGGTAGCGCCCGTACACAGTCTTCGATTGCTGTCAGCACAGACGATAAAAATTGGCTATTATTTAATACATCGCCCGATATTCGCGCTCAACTTGACGCTTTTCCTCAAATTCAGCCACAAGAAGGCATTCGTGGCACTGGTATTAAAGCGATTATGCTCATGGATAGCCAAATTGATCACACCACCGGTCTTTTGATGCTCCGCGAAGGAAAGCCGCTTGATATTTACTGCTCTGAAATGGTTCAGCAAGATTTAACAACAGGCTTTCCGCTATTTACTATGCTTAAAGATTATTGCACAGTGAATGCGCATACCATTCCTGTAGATGGTAGTAGCTTTACGATTCCAGATATCCATGATTTACGTTTCTACACGCAAGCGCTCAAAAGTAAAGCACCACCTTATTCACCACATCGCTACGATCCCCATGAGGGTGATAATGTTGGTGTGATTATTGAGCAAATTTCTACCGGCAAAAAAGTCTTTTATTCTCCAGGGTTAGGCGAAATTGAGCCGCACGTTATGGACGCGATGCAATCGGTTGATTGTTTGCTTGTAGATGGTACTTTTTGGACAGATGATGAAATGGTCACGCAGGGGATTAGCCATAAACGAGCGCGTGAAATTGGTCATCTTCCTCAATCTGGTGACGGTGGTATGATTGACGTTCTAAATGGCGTGAGTCATGCGCGAAAAATTTTAATTCACATTAACAACACCAATCCTATTTTAGACGATGATTCACCGGAAAGAAAAACGCTTGATGCAGCAGGCATTGAAGTCGCGTTTGATGGAATGGAAATAGTGCTTTAAAAAAAGTCTTTCATGTTGTCGATTCTTTTGAACTATCTGTGTAAGGTAGTTTTCTTTTTATTTTATGAGTTTATTGTATGTCCTCGGTTAGTTTTTCAAGTATCTCCCTTGCAGCGCCCTTGCTTCAAAGTTTAGACACCTTGCGTTATAGCGAAATGACGCCTATCCAAGAAAAAGCGTTGCCACTGATTTTGTCAGGTCAAGATATTATTGCTAAAGCCAAAACAGGCAGTGGAAAAACGGTGGCATTTGGACTCGGTTTGCTGTCAACATTGGATGTCGATAGTTTTGAAACGCAAGCGTTGGTACTTTGCCCAACGCGTGAATTAGCTGATCAAGTAAGTAAAGTGATTCGTGGACTGGCAGGCTTTATTCCTAATGTAAAGTTATTAACGTTATGTGGTGGTGTGCCAATCAGACATCAACTCGCCTCACTAGAACAACACGCACCGCATATTGTCGTCGGCACACCGGGTCGAATTAAAGACCATCTCACGCGTCACAGTTTGAAAATTCGTAATGTCAAAACCTTAGTGCTTGATGAAGCGGATCGCATGCTTGAGATGGGATTTGAAGCTGAAATTGCTTTTGTGACGCGCCATATTAATAAAGAAAAGCAGACGCTACTATTTTCAGCAACTTATCCTAATGAAATCAAAGCAATGAGCGCTCATATTCAAAAGGCACCCATTGAAATTCATGTTGATGAATCCACTAGCGAGCACATTGAGCAAATTTTCTATAAAGCCGAAGAGAATCAAAAACCTCAAGCTTTAGTGGCTTTATTGAGTAAATATCAACCCGCGTCTACGGTGATTTTTTGTAATACCAAATACATCTGCAATCAAATTGCCAAATTTCTCGATGAACAAAACTACCATGTTCTCGCGCTCAATGGTGATTTAGAACAGCGTGAGCGTGATCAAGTGTTGCTACGCTTTGCGAATAAAAGTTGCTCTATTTTAGTGGCAACAGATGTCGCCGCGCGGGGGCTTGATATTAAAGATTTAGCCGCGGTTATTGTGTATGAACTCTCACCAGATCCTGAAATTCATGTGCATCGCATAGGTCGAACAGGTCGCGCAGGGCAAAAAGGGTTGGCGTTGAGTTTTTGTAGCACCGAGGAAGTCGCGCGGGCAAAAGCCATTGAGGCATATCAAAATGTGACGCTTAAATGGGATAAATTTAACGCTTTGAAAATTCCTAAAAATTCAACATTAAAGCCTTCCATGGTGACTCTCGTCATTGATGGTGGTCGAAAAAGTAAAATTCGCGCGAGTGATATTTTAGGTGCTTTAACGGGTGAAGCGGGATTATCAGGGGATGAAGTGGGTAAAATTGATATTTTTGATGTGCGAACCTATGTTGCTATTAAACGAACGAGTGCAAATGTCGCCTTGATGAAACTGCAACAAGGTAAAATTAAGGGACGTAAATTGCGTGTGCGTGCGTTGACATAAGCAAACAAATGGGTCGTACACGTTGTTATTTAAGAAATACCTCCACGTAGGAGGTATTCATGCAGTCTAAATCTATTTATTTGAAATGCTTTTTAAGGGGGGGGGGGCTAGGTTCTGGCAAATATTTGAATGTTAGCCACTCAATTGTTGGCGAGCTTGATGTGAGTAGCTGAGATGGATGACTACAGCTATACGAGTTATTTTTTCTCTGCTAACAGCGCGCTTTGAGGCTTTCAATTTCGGCTAATGCTGCATCTCGTTCAGCCGCGATTTCATCACGCTCAATTACAAGTTCATCAGCATTAGCAGCATCTTTTTCTGCATAAAGCGAATTTTGCTGACGAATATAATTTTGCCGTGCTTGATACGCAAAGTAGTTTCGATCTTTTTCTGAAAATTGACGTAACGTGCTCATCGCTTGCCTCATTTCTTGTGTGTTCATCCAATCGGGTAGTTCTTGTTCGTCGTTAAGAGAATCACCTTTTTTGCAGAATTGCTACTAAGAGCGTGTTTTAAAAGTCCCCAACAGTATTAAAGTCGTCCAAGCATGAGATTTATCATGGCAATGTGAATAAATGCAGTACTGGAATCGGTTAACACCTCATAATCTTTACTCAAACGACGGTAACGGTAAAGCCAAGCGAAAGTTCTCTCAACAACCCAACGGTGTGGCAACAATTTAAACCCTTTCACCTCATCGGAACGTAAAACTGTTTCAACAGTAATATGAAAACGTTCGGCAACCCATTGTGCTAATTTAGGTCCACTATATCCGCCATCAACCCAAATGCGGCGCAGTTTCTTACAACTGCCTGTGAAGGCGTTGAACAGCAATTTTGCCCCAT
>OMIH01000101.1 GCA_900299045.1 Methylococcaceae bacterium | reverse complement strand
CATCCCTGGGGTGTATTCCTGACTTTTTGCCCACTTATTCCCCTGATTTAAATCCCATCGAGCAGTCTTGGGCACAAATTAAATCCATTCGACGCAAGTTTAGGTATTCTGTCGATGAGCTTTTTGTTTCACCCCATTTTAAGAATCTTTTTATGGTGCGTTAGCTATATACGTTTGGTGGTATAAATAAAAAAGCCCCATTGAGGAGCTTTATTGAAAATTCAAATAGGAATTTTAAGATTTCTTCTCAGCTAGTAGCGCTTTGAGTCTTTCTATTTCAGTTATAGCAGCATCAAGCCAACGCGACTTTAGAAAACACTTCGAGGTCGCGTTGACGATAAGCCAATGTCAAATTATCTGAGTAAAGACATCACAGCTTGACCAGATTGATTAGCTTGCGCAAGCATCGCTGTTCCCGCTTGTTGCAAAATTTGAGCGCGGCTCAAATTAGCCGTTTCTACAGCAAAATCTGCATCAATAATACGCGATTTAGCCGCTGATTGATTTTCAATGCCATTTTGCAAATTTGCAATTGTAGTCGTGAAACGATTTTGCGTTGAACCTAAGTTAGAACGTTCAGTATCAATAGCCGCAATTGCCGCATCAATGTGGTTAATTGCAGATAAAGCATAATCTGCAGCTACTGCATCAGCCGCAGTAGAAACGTCTAAAACTAATTTATTGTTAGAAATAAATGATAATTTATCGGTTTCATTTGCAGTAGCAGTTTTTAAGGGATCTTCAACGTACGATGCCCCTGCCACTGTTTTAGCGAGTGCAAAACCGGCTAACGTTTTTTGCGCTTCTCTATCTGAACCAAACGCATCGCCTGCTTTAATCGCTCTATTAACCGCGTCATTGAGCATATTACTGGTTGTCAATAAACCATCAGAACCTTTTGCTGAAGCAGGAATGTCGATTTTGTCACCTGTTAATGTGTTCATGACATTCACATAGACATTTTGGCCTACTGCAGAGATATTTGCTTTCGCTGCATCTGCTAATTGATTAGCGGTAATCAACAAAGACGCTGCCTGTGCAGCGTCTGTTGTGCCTTTTGCTTGCATAACTGCATCGGTTGCAATCACGGCAACGTTAGTAGATTGGTTAGCAGAGTCTGCTGATGCAACCGTATCAGTAAAGGCTTGTGAAACTAATATGGCGGCTTTACTTACATCAGTGGCTGCTTTAGTTGCTGCTGATGAGGTGGCTAGCGCTGCAGCAGCTAACGCGTTTGCTGTTGAAGCGGCTTTAGCTAACGCCATGTCAGTGGGCGCAGCAGATGCTTTTTGCGCCGCTACAACCGCTGCATTCGCCAATTTAGCGGCTGAATTAGCTGGTGTTAATAATTGATAATAAGGTGATGCGGGATCGCTGACTGCATCATTACTCGCTTTTGTAATGGCAGCGGCTAACGTTGAATCAATGCGTTGACTCGCAGGGCTTAATGTTGTTCTTGTCACAGGCGACAATAATTGGCTCATATTGGATACAGCAACAGAAATACGGCTGTTTGTATCTGTAGAAGCGCCTACTTGAATATTAAGACCGCCTGCTAAATCACCGTTTAAGATTTTTTTGCCGTTGAATTCACTGTTTTGAATCACACGCATTAATTCATCATTTAATGCTTTGAATTCAGTATCCATTTTAGCACGATCAGACGCTGAAACACCGGCGTTGCTTGATGATTGCACCGCTAAGTCACGCATACGTTGCAAAGTATCGGTTAATGAACCTAATGCACCTTCAGCGGTTTGTGTGAGAGAGATACCATCATTTGCATTTCTGACTGCCACAGTCATGCCGCGTACTTGCGAGCTCATTCTATCTGCAATCGCAAGACCCGCTGCATCATCCCTTGCATTGTTAACACGCACACCTGATGATAAACGTGTCATTGCAGTAGAAAGTGCAGTGGCTGATGAGTTTAGGTTTCGTTGGCCATTTAAAGAGCCTAAGTTGGTGTTGATAATGAGTGACATGTAATTATTCTCTATAAAAATGTAAAATTATTTAAAAAATGCTTTGGAATAAAGTCGATCGATACTTATGGGTTGTTAGACGTTGTAAAACGCTGACAAAATGAGTATCGACCTCAACATAATTTTCTTTATAGCAACAAACAAAAAACAAGTTATTCTTTGAAATTCATTGCGATAGACGCTTTATCTCGAAAATAACTATCTATCTGTTTTTATTTAAATAAAGTGTCTAAATAGCAACAACTAAATTTAAAATGACGATGAAAATAATTTGCCTCTGTGTCGCACACTAAGACGCTTATTTTTACTTTAAATCGCAAATTTTAATGGCAGTTCTACTCTTTTCATTTGTTATTTAACGGTTTTTTAAATAGCTATCACGGTCGACAATTAAATATGCAACGCTCGTAGACTCAGTATTGGTCGCATAATTCCAAAGTATGAAATGATGTTGCTAGCGAGTTTGAGTGAGATAGATGTTACGCGCTGACCTCAATATAATTTCAATATGTTGTATATGCGATACAATGATCAACATATTCATGTTCAAACGTGTTTGACATTTAAAAATTACGCATCATCATTGAAAAAAACAGAGGAATTCAAAAAATGTTAACGGTAGGAATGATTGGATTGGGCGCTATGGGTGAACACATGGCGCGTAACTTAGCAAACGCGGGATATTTACACGCACTCTACAATCGAACCACAGCAAAAGCAGACAAACTCGGGCAAGAATTGAATGTCACCGTAGCGCAAACCCCCGAAGCATTAGCCGCAGACGTTGATATTGTTTGTTTGTGTGTATCACGCGATGAGGACGTTTTAGCTATTATTCACACAATAAAAAAAACAATTCGCCAAAATAGTGTCGTCATTGATATGTCTACCGTCAGTAATCATACCGCTAAACAAGCCGCTGCGTTTTTAGCTTGCTGTAATGTTGATTTTCTTGATGCACCCGTATCTGGAGGCGTTGAAGGCGCAAAATCCGGAAAATTAGCGATGATGGTAGGCGGTGACAGTGCTGTTTTAGAAAAAGTGCGCCCTATTTTAACCTCAATGGCAACGCGTATCGT
Source organism: Methylococcaceae bacterium (assembly GCA_900299045.1). Taxonomy (GTDB): domain Bacteria; phylum Pseudomonadota; class Gammaproteobacteria; order Methylococcales; family Methylomonadaceae; genus UBA10906. The sequence goes on along the minus strand of OMIH01000101.1, from coordinate 1,490 downwards.
GCATATAGGCGCTACAGGCTCTGGACAAGCTACAAAAGCCGTAAATCAAATTATGGCAGCCGGCATCAATCAAGCTGTCACAGAAGCTCTTGCCTTTGCACTGGCGCAACAGTTGCCAATGGATAAAGTCATTGATGTTATTTCAGGGGGTGCGGCAAGCAGTTGGTTTTTGCAAAATCGTGGATTATCAATGACAGAAAATCACTATCCCGCTGGGTTTAAAGTTGCCCTGCATCAAAAAGATTTAGCTATTTGCTTACAAATGGGACACGACAGCGGTGTGTCGTTGCCGCTAACATTACAAACCAGTGATGACTATCAACAACTTATTGCAGAAGGGTTAGGCGAATGTGATATTTCTGCGTTGTATTGTTTGAAAACAAATTTAAAAACAAAATAATGACTGCAATGCCCTAACGCCTTTTAACCCATGACAAAATCGATTAAACTAGACAGAGAAAGTAACTTTTTTTGTTGCTTTTCCTTGTCATAAAACAAAAATAACAGATAATCAGTCACTAAACTGATATTGCAATCGCTTAAATGCGCATATTAGGATCACTATATAACATGAACAAAGTCAACATTAACGTCGCTTTAGTCCGACTGTTTCAATTTATCGTTTTCGTCTTATTCACTTTCATGGTGATAGCTTACTTTTCAGCAATGGTCATTTTGCCTTTAGACGCTGTTGTGATGATCATTAAATTTTTATCACTCTTTGGCATAGACGGTATTTTTGGTGCGCTTATCGCCATTCCAGCTGTAGGCTATTTAGTGATGGTGGTTTACAAAATGCCTGAATTGTATGGCTTGGTTATTGAAATTGGTGTTGATTTAATCACGTCGGGTAAACACCGCATTGATGCCTTTAACAAAATTATCGACACGCTTAAAGGTTAAAACACAAAACACCGCAAAAAACCGCCTCGAATGCAAATGACAGGCGGTTTTTTTTATCGCTAAATTTTATTAAGAGAGTTTCATGAATACCCATCCATCATTATTAAAAACCTTAGACAGTGTATTAGTTATCGTTGATATGCAGACCACCCTAACATCGGTCATGCCTGAAAATGAAGCCACATTGATGCACGAAAATACGCTCAGTTTACTTGAATCGGCAAAAAAACTCAGCATTCCCGTGCTACTCACAGAGCAATATCCGCAAGGTTTAGGGCATACAGAAGCGCAAATCAAAGACGCCCTACCCGATAACGCCCAGTTGTTTGATAAAACGGCTTTTTCATGTTGCGGTGCCAGTGGCTTTATGCCCGCATTAGACAAAATGGGACGTAAACAAATCATTCTTGTGGGTCAAGAAGCGCATGTGTGTATTCTACAAACAGCGCTGGATTTAGTCGCACACGATTATCACGTTCATGTTATTGAAGATGCGATTTGCGCACGTAAAACGGAACATAAATTTTTTGCACTGCAACGATTACAATCGCAAGAGGTTGTGATTAGTAATTATGAATCTGTTTTAT
>OMIH01000100.1 GCA_900299045.1 Methylococcaceae bacterium | reverse complement strand
GTGATAACATTTCTGTTAAAGTGAAATTAATTTCATCTATTGCTATGGAAGAAGGGTTGCGTTTTGCAATTCGTGAAGGCGGGCGCACTGTGGGTGCCGGCGTTGTTGCATCGATTATTGAGTAAAAATTATGTCTAATCAAACTATCAGAATCCGTTTGAAATCATTTGATCATAAATTAATTGATCAATCAGCGAGTGAGATAGCAGAAACAGCAAGAAGAACGGGCGCTCAAGTGAAAGGGCCTATTCCATTGCCTACTAAAAAAGAACGTTTTACGGTATTGATTTCACCTCATGTTGATAAAGATGCGAGAGATCAGTACGAATTAAGAACATACAAAAGATTGCTTGATATTGTTGAGCCTACTGATAAAACAGTAGATGCTTTAATGAAATTGGATCTTGCAGCTGGTGTTGATGTTCAAATTAAGTTGAATTAAGAATAGAGGAATTGGCAAATGTCAATAGGTCTTATTGGTCGAAAATGCGGTATGACCAGAATTTTTTGTGAGGATGGTACATCTGTTCCTGTGACCGTCTTACAAATAGATTCCAATAGAGTTACACAGATTAAAAGTCTTGAAGTAGATGGGTATCGCGCAATTCAGGTTGCTGCAGGCGAAAAAAAATCGTCTAAAGTAAATAAAGCTATGGCAGGTCATTATGCAGCGGCTAATGTTTCAGCAGGTCGCGGTCTTTGGGAGTTTAGGCTTGATAATGATGCAGAGTTTGCTTTGGGTAGTGAATTACCATTAAGTATTTTTTCTGAGGGGCAGGTTGTTGATGTTCAAGGTAAGAGTATTGGTAAAGGTTTTGCAGGTGGTGTTAAAAGGCATCACTTTAGTATGCAAGATGCTACACATGGTAACTCGTTGTCACATCGTGTGTTAGGCTCAATTGGTATGTGTCAAACACCTGGTCGAGTTTTTAAGGGTAAAAAAATGGCAGGGCATTTAGGTGCTAGTACAACTACCATTCAAAACTTAACAATTCACGCTATTGATGCAGAAAGAAATTTAATTTTGGTTAAAGGGTCTGTGCCAGGCGCTAAAGGCGGTGATGTAGTGATTACTCCCGCGAGTAAAATGCAGAATAAAGGTTAAGTCATGGGATTGCATATACCTGTTTTAAATCAAGAAAAAAATGTTCAAGTAAGCGATGTTGTGTTTGGGCAAATTTTTAATGAGACACTTGTGCACCAATTAGTTACACGTTATTTAGCTGGAGCACGTGCTGGTACAAAAGCTCAAAAAACACGCTCAGATGTAAGTGGTGGTGGAATTAAGCCATGGCGTCAAAAAGGCACAGGGCGAGCGCGATCTGGTACTGCACGTAGTCCGTTATGGCGAACTGGTGGTGTGACATTTGCGGCAAGACCGCGTAATTATGACCAAAAGTTGAACAAAAAAATGTTCCGCGTAGGAATCAGATCTATTTTGTCCGAGTTACTGCGTCAAGAGCGCTTGGTTATAAGTAGTGATGTTCTGGTTAATACGCCGAAAACAAAAGTGTTAAGTGCTCAATTGCATGCTATACAATCAAAACGTACGTTGATTATTGTTGATAGTGTAGATAAAAATTTAGCGTTAGCCTCAAGAAACATACCTTATGTTGAAGTTGTTGAGGCAGCAAATTTAAATCCTGTATTATTAGTTGCAGCAGATAAAATTATCGTGACGCCTGGTGCGTTACAGCAGTTAGAGGAGCGTTTGGCATGAGTTCAAATTTATACCAGTTAACGCGAGTTTTAGAAGCGCCTGTTATTTCAGAAAAAAGCACAGTTGCTGCTGAAAAAGACAAGCAAATTGTTTTTAAAGTGCAGCGTAATGCTACTAAGAAACAAGTTAAGAGTGCCGTCGAAGCGATGTTTAACGTTGAAGTTGATGCTGTGCGTGTTTTGAATGTGAAAGGCAAGCAAAAACGATTCGGGCGTTCATTAGGTCAGCGTTCTGATTGGAAAAAAGCCTATGTTAAGCTAAAATCTGGTCATGATATTGAATTCGCCACGGCTTAATTGATAGATAAAAGGAAACGGTAAAACACATGGCGATTATAAAGTCAAAACCGACCTCACCTGGATCACGGTTTGTTGTTCGAGTAAAAAATGATACCTTGCATAAAGGTAAACCTTTTGCTGCTCTGCTAGAAAAAAAGAGTAAATCAGGTGGTCGCAATAATAACGGACGTATCACCACAAGACACGTTGGTGGTGGTCATAAGCAACATTATCGCTTAATTGATTTTAAGCGAAATAAGTTGGACATTCCTGCCGTTGTTGAAAGGTTAGAGTATGACCCAAATAGGACTGCAAATATTGCATTGGTGCTATATAAAGATGGTGAGCGTCGATACATTATTGCTCCTAAAGGTCTTGAAATAGGTCAAGAGATTATTTCTTCTGAAGTTGTGCCCGTTAAAGTCGGTAACTGCATGCCTTTGCGTAATATTCCTGTTGGTACAACGGTGCATTGTGTGGAATTGAAAGCAGGTAAAGGTGCACAAATTGCTCGAAGTGCAGGAACTTCTGTTCAGTTGGTAGCGCGTGATGGCGTGCATGCAACCATTAGATTACGTTCTGGCGAGATGCGTAAAGTGTTAGCGGATTGCCATGCGGTAATTGGTGAAGTATCTAATTCTGAACATAGTTTAGCTTCATTAGGTAAGGCAGGTGCATCTAGATGGCGTGGAATTCGACCGACTGTTCGAGGCGTTGTTATGAATCCAGTTGATCATCCACACGGTGGTGGTGAGGGTAGAACATCTGGTGGTAGACATCCTGTATCACCTTGGGGTATGCCTACGAAAGGCTACAAAACAAGAAAGAATAAACGGACTGATAATATGATTATTAGACGTCGTAAGTGAAAATAGAGAGGAATTAGCGTGCCGCGTTCAATTAAAAAAGGTCCTTTTATTGATCATCATCTCTTTAAAAAAGTTGAGGATGCTGTAAAAAGCAATAGTAGGAAACCGATTAAAACATGGTCTAGACGATCAATGATTATTCCTGATATGTTGGGCTTGACCATTGCTGTACATAATGGAAAGTTACACATCCCCGTTCTTGTTACAGAGAATATGGTGGGTCATAAATTAGGCGAGTTTGCGCCCACTCGTACCTATAAAGGTCATGTGGCTGACAAGAAATCTAAGTAGGATGAACGATGGAAATTTCAGCAAAATTAAGTAATGCACCTTTGTCTGCTCAAAAGGCAAGATTGGTTTGCGATCAAATTCGCGGTCTTCCTGTCGAAAAAGCATTGAATGTTCTGAAGTTCAGTCCAAAAAAAGCTGCGTTTATTGTAAAAAAAGTTTTAGAATCAGCAATCGCTAATGCAGAGCACAATGAAAGTGCTGATATTGATGAGTTGAGAGTGTCTACTGTTTTTGTAAATGAAGCAGCAACACTAAAAAGATTTAAGGCAAGAGCTAAAGGTCGTGCGAACCATATCCTTAAAAGAACCTGCCATATCACTATTAAAGTTGCAGAAAGCGAGTAGGGGATAACATGGGTCAAAAAGTACATCCAACTGGCATAAGACTTGGTATTGTTAAAGATTGGAATTCTCGCTGGTATGCAAACAGCAAGGATTATGCGAATTTTTTACACCAAGATTTAAAAGTCAGAGAATTTTTAAGAAAGAAATTAGCGCATGCTTCGGTAAGTCGCATTCAGATTAATCGTCCAGCAAACAATGCGCAGATTACTATTTTTACTGCACGTCCTGGTATTGTCATTGGCAAAAAAGGCGAAGATATCGAAGTTTTAAAGCAAGATATTGCAAAAATGATTGGCGTTCCTGTTCAGTTAAACGTGGAAGAAATCAGAAAACCTGAATTAGATGCGTATCTGGTTGCTGAAGGGGTTGCACAACAGCTCGAAAAGCGTATCATGTACCGCCGCGCGATGAAACGTGCTGTAACGAACACTATGCGTTTAGGTGCTGAAGGCATTAAAATTAATGTTGGTGGTCGTTTAAACGGTGCTGAAATTGCTCGAAGCGAGTGGTATAGAGAAGGGCGAGTCCCCTTGCATACACTGCGTGCTGATATCGATTATGCAACAGCAGAAGCGCACACAACCTATGGAATTATCGGCATTAAGGTGTGGATATTCAAAGGTGAGGTGTTTGACATTGATGCGCATAAAGCATCTATTAACTCTGAATCTAAAAAATAGTTGAAGGAAGAAAAAAATGCTTCAACCTAAAAGAACAAAATTTCGTAAGCAACATAAAGGCAAGAATAACGGTATAGCTGTTCGCGGCTCATCTGTTAGTTTTGGTGAATTTGGCCTTAAAGCGGTTACTCGTGGCAGATTAACAGCACGTCAAATAGAAGCGGCACGTAGAACAATCTCTCGTCACGTTAAACGTGGTGGTAAGATTTGGATTCGTGTTTTCCCAGATAAGCCGATTACAGAAAAACCTTTAGCTGTGCGTATGGGTAAAGGTAAAGGTAGTGTAGAATATTGGGTTGCTCAAGTTCGCCCTGGTACCATGTTATACGAAATTCAAGGTGTTTCCGAAGAATTAGCTCGCGAAGCTTTTACACTGGCATCAGCGAAGTTGCCTTTGAAAACACTATTTACTGTACGGACAATAATGTAATGAAATTGAAAGCAAGTGAATTACGTCAAAAGTCTCGCGATGAGTTGTCAGCTTTGTTGATTGATTTGTCTCGTGAGCGTTTTACCCTGCAAATGCAAAAGGGTACTGGACAACTTTCAAAAACGGCACAAGTGAAAAAAGTACGACGTGACGTTGCTCGCGTTCAAACTGTGTTAAACGAGATGGCGAGAGCGTAGTATGAGCGAAGATACAACTAAATTACGGACTATTACAGGTCGTGTTGTTAGTGATAAAATGGACAAAACAATTACTGTTTTGGTTGAGCGTGTTGTAAAACATCCTGTTTATGGTAAATATATCAAACGTTCAACAAAAATGATGGCATATGATGAGCAAAATACTTGTCAAGAAGGTGATGTGGTAAGTATCACTTCGTGTCGCCCCATGTCTAAAAATAAAACGTTTAAATTAGTACAAATTTTAGAGCGTACTAATAAATAACCATTTAAACGCTTAAATTTAAATTTTAGGAATAAATCATGATTCAGATGCAAACTAACCTTGAGGTCGCCGATAATAGCGGTGCAAAAAAGGTCATGTGTATCAAAGTACTTGGTGGTTCGCACAGGCGTTATGCTGGCATTGGCGATATTATTAAAGTCAGTGTTAAAGACGCGATACCACGTGGAAGGGTAAAGAAAGGTGAAGTGTATAACGCTTTAGTTGTGCGTACTAGTAAGGGTGTACGTCGCGCTGATGGTTCTGTTATTCGTTTTGATGGTAATGCTGCTGTTATTTTGAATAACAATCTGCAACCTTTGGGGACGCGTATTTTTGGACCTGTAACCCGTGAACTAAGGGGTGAAAAATTTATGAAAATTATTTCATTAGCACCTGAAGTGTTATAACGGTAGGACTAAAAATTATGCAAAAAATAAAAACAGGCGATGAAGTGATCGTTCGCGTCGGCAAGGATAAAGGCAAAAGCGGTCGAGTGACACAAGTTTTAAAAAATAACAAAATTCTTGTTGAAGGTATCAACCAAGTAAAAAAGAGTCAAAAACCGAATCCAAATGATGGAACACAGGGTGGTTTTGTGACTAAAGATATGCCAATTGAAGTTTCAAATGTAGGTTTATATAATCCTGTGACGAAGAAAGCCGATCGTGTTGGCTTTAAATTTCTTGAAGATGGAAAAAAAGTTAGATACTTCAAATCAACTAACGAAATTGTCGATGCGTAAGGTGAATCATGGCTAGATTAGAAGCGGTATACAAAGAAAAAATTCGCCCAGCGTTAATTGAACAGTTTGGCTATAAATCTGTTATGCAAGCGCCACGTATCACTAAAATTACCCTAAATATGGGCGTAAGCGGTGCTGTTGCTGATAAAAAAGTATTACAGTTTGCGGTTGGCGACATGGAGAAAATTGCTGGTCAAAAACCCGTTATTACATTAGCACGGAAATCTATTGCTGGATTCAAGATTCGTGATGATATGCCAATTGGTTGTAAGGTTACATTGCGAAGTGATAAGATGTACGAGTTTTTGGATCGATTAATTAGCATTTCAATTCCACGAATCCGAGATTTTAGAGGATTGAATCCTAAGAGTTTTGATGGACGTGGCAATTATTCAATGGGCGTAAAAGAGCAAATTATCTTTCCAGAAATTGATTACGATAAAATTGATATGTTACGCGGCATGGATATCACCATTACGACTACAGCTCAAACCAATGAAGAGGGATTAGCGCTGTTGAAGTTGTTTAATTTCCCATTTAAGCACTAAAGGTGATTGATCATGGCAAAAAAATCGATGATTGCGCGTGAAGAAAAGCGTAAACAATTAGTTAAAAAATACGACGTTAAGCGTAAATCTTTGAAAGAAATTATTAGGGATCCAAACGCTTCCTTTGAAGATAAAGAGTCTGCTCAGTTGCAACTTCAAAAATTACCTAGAGATTCCAGTGCATCGAGGGTGCGTAATCGTTGTAATTTAACCGGTCGTCCGCATGGTTATTATCGCAAATTTGGCTTGAGTCGCAATAAACTGCGCGAAGCAACAATGCGTGGTGATGTGCCTGGCGTTGTTAAGGCGAGTTGGTAATTTCTGTTGGATCAATTTTGGAGAATTAAACAATGAGTATGACAGATCCAGTAGCGGATATGCTGACACGCATTAGAAATGGCCAGTCTGCTGGTAAAAAATTTATAAAACAACCTTCATCTAAACTTAAAGTATCTATTGCAAAAGTGCTTAAAGAAGAAGGTTACATTACAGACTTTAGCACCGAAACTAATGGAAGTCACACAGAAATGACTGTTGATTTGAAATATTACAAAGGTGCGCCTGTTATTGAAAATATTAAGCGAATCAGCAGACCGGGTTTGCGGATTTATAAATCGAAAGATGAATTACCTAAAGTTCTTGGTGGACTGGGCATAGCTATCGTATCGACCTCAAATGGGGTTATGACTGATAGAGCTGCTCGCGCTATTGGACATGGTGGTGAAATCATTTGCACTGTTTGTTAACATAGGCGTAGTTATGTCAAGAATTGCTAAAGCCCCTGTTACTATTCCAAGTGGCGTAGATATTAAAATTGATGGAAATAATCTTACTGTAAAAGGTGCCAAAGGTCAGTTATCTTTCAATCTTAATTCTTTAATCAGCCTAGATATTGCAGAAAATATTATTTCTGTAAAATGGGATAGTGATGATAAAAATGCAACAGCTCAAGCTGGTACAGCAAGAGCTATTGTTAATAACATGATAACTGGCGTATCTGCTGGTTTTGAAAAAAAATTGACGCTCGTGGGCGTTGGTTATAGAGCGCAAGCAAAAGATAATATTTTAAATTTAGCGCTTGGTTTTTCTCATCCTATTGACTTCCAAATTCCTTCGAGTGTTTCTGTTGAGACTCCAAGTCAAACTGAAATTATTCTTAGAGGTAGTGATAAGCAGTTAATTGGTGAAATTGCTGCTAAGATTCGCGCTTATCGTCCACCTGAGCCATATAAAGGTAAAGGCGTACGTTACGCTGACGAGCATGTTGCTAGAAAAGAAGCTAAGAAAAAATAGGGTGACGTGAATGGATAAGAAAAAAGCTCGTATGAAACGTGCGTTAAAATTGCGTAGTCAAATTAAAAAATTAGGTGCGACTCGATTGTCAATTCACAAGACATCCCAGCACATTTACGCGCAGATTATTAGCGGTGATGGTACTGTGACATTAGCAAGTGCGTCGACTAATCAAGTGGATTTGAGATCGGTTGTTAATGGAAAGAATAATATTGCTGCTGCAACTGTTGTTGGCAGAGTGATTGCGGAGAAAGCGATTGCTGTTGGGGTGACAGAGGTTGCTTTTGACCGTTCTGGATTTAAATACCACGGTTGCGTTAAAGCGTTAGCCGATGCCGCTCGTGAAGCTGGCTTGAAATTTTAGGAGAATACAATGGCTACAGCACCTGCTCAAGGTTCAACTGACGGCTTACAAGAAAAATTAGTTAACGTTAGACGAGTTGCTAAAGTTGTTAAAGGTGGTCGCGTATTTGGTTTTACTGCTTTGACTGTTGTTGGTGATGGTGAAGGTCGCGTTGGTTATGGTGTGAGTAAAGCGCGCGAGGTTCCGATTGCAATTCAAAAGTCATTAGAACAGGCACGCAAAAATATGCGTAAAGTTGAATTGAAAGGCGATACATTACAATACGCTGTTACAAACACAACTGGTGCAGCGAAGATTTATATGCAACCGGCTTCAGAAGGTACTGGCATTATTGCTGGTGGCGCTATGCGTGCTGTTTTTGAACTGGATGGTGTGCATAATGTTTTAGCGAAGTGTATCGGAACAAATAATCCGATCAATGTTGTTCGCGCTACGATTAACGGTCTAACGAGTATGCATAATGCTCACCAAATTGCCGCGAAACGTGGTTTATCTGTTGAACAAATCAGTAGGTAATTAGATGAGTAATATGTTAAATGTGACTATGACAAAGAGTCGTTTTGGTCGTTTGCCTAATCATCGCGCTTGCTTAAAAGGTTTAGGTTTGCGTAAAATCAATCAAACTGTTAGTGTGTTGAATACGCCTGAAAATAGAGGAATGATCAACAAAGTAGCTTATATGCTCAAAGTTGAGGAGGTTTAATGTTTTTAAATACGATTAAAGCAGCTGATGGTGCGCGTAAAAAAGGTAGACGTGTAGGTCGAGGTATAGGCTGTACAATGGGTAAAACCTGCGGTCGTGGTCACAAAGGGCAAAAAGCACGTAGCGGTGGTTTTCATAAAGTAGGTTTTGAAGGCGGTCAGATGCCTTTGCAACGTAGATTACCTAAAATAGGTTTTACTTCTCATAAAGCTAAATTTTCTTCTGAAGTTCGTTTGAATGAATTAAATAATTTACCTTTTGACGTTATTGATCTAAAGGTTTTGGTTGACGCTAATATCGTTCCTGTATTTACTAAAACTGCACGAATAATTAAGTCTGGCGAATTAACGAGAGCTGTGACTGTAAAGGGTGTAAAAGTAACGGTAGGTGCAAAAGAATCTATTGAAGCTGCTGGCGGCAAAGTCGAGGTATAAGTGAGCGTATCAAGAGCACAAATGGCAAATAGAACAAGCGACTTCTCTGAGTTAAAAGCAAGGTTGCTTTTTGTTTTAGGAGCGTTTGTTGTTTATCGCATTGGAGCGCATATTCCAGTTCCAGGTATTGATCCTAAAGCGCTAGCTGCAATGTTTGAGCAGCAGAGCGGTTCTATTTTAGATATGTTCAATATGTTTTCGGGTGGCGCTTTGATGAGGTTAAGCCTATTTGCGCTGGGCATTATGCCGTATATTTCTGCGTCGATTATCATGCAGTTAATGACGGTTGTTATACCTTCAATGGAGCAGTTAAAAAAGGATGGCGAGTTAGGGAGACGCAAAATTTCTCAGTTTACCAGGTATGGCACCGTTGTTTTGGCAACGTTTCAGGCTATAGGTATATCTTTGGCGTTGCAGAACCAAACAGCAGGAGGATTGTCTGTTGTTCTTAATCCTGGTTTTAGTTTTGTTGCTATAACAACCGTAACACTTGTCACCGGAACAATTTTTTTGATGTGGTTAGGTGAACAAGTGACAGAGCGTGGGATTGGTAATGGTATCTCTATGATTATCTTTGCCGGTATCGTTTCTGGACTACCAAAAGCCATTGGTAGTACGTTTGAGCTTGTTCGAACTGGGGAGATGAGTAGTGCATTTATTGTGTTACTTTTTTTAATTTCAATTTCAGTGACCATGTTAGTGGTGTTTGTTGAAAGAGGACAACGCCGAATTCTAATAAACTATCCAAAGCGTCAGCAAGGGCGTAAACTGTATGGTGGTCAAAGCAGTTTTTTGCCATTGAAATTGAATATGGCAGGTGTTATTCCACCTATCTTTGCTTCAAGTATCATTCTATTTCCCGCAACTATTGCAGGATGGTTTGGTAAAAGCGAAGGGTTTGGTTGGTTGCAGGATATCGCTACCTTATTGTCACCAGGTCAGCCGGTTTATGTAATATTTTATGCTTTAGCAATAGTTTTCTTCTGTTTTTTTTATACCGCCTTGGTATTTAATTCAAAAGAAACAGCTGAAAATTTGAAAAAATCTGGAGCTTTTTTGCCAGGTATTAGACCTGGCATACAAACTAGTCTTTATATAGATAAAGTGATGACGCGTTTAACATTGATTGGTGCGTTTTACATCACTCTAGTCTGTTTGCTGCCTGAGTTTTTGATTGTGTACTGGAATGTTCCATTTTATTTTGGTGGAACGTCACTTCTGATTATTGTTGTCGTTGTCATGGATTTTATATCTCAGATGCAAACGCATATTATGTCTCAACAGTATGAAGGTTTGATGAGAAAAGCTAATTTGAAAAAGTAAATCAAAATGCCAGGCTGGGTTTCGTAATATTTATTGAAGGGTCTTGGAGATTCTATGAAAGTTCGCGCATCTGTAAAAGTAATTTGCAGAAAATGCAAAGTTGTAAAAAGAAATGGTGTTGTGAGAGTTATTTGTGAAGACGGAAGGCACAAACAACGCCAAGGGTAATTTAAAAATTGCTCAATCATCGTGATATGTTATAATCATATACTTAACTTTAGAAGCCATACTCAGGGGAGTATCTAAATGGCACGTATTGCTGGGATAAATGTACCAGACCACAAGCATGCTGTTATCGCGTTGACTGCGATTTACGGTATAGGTCGCAAGACTGCAAGTGATATTTGCAGCGAAGTCGGTGTGTTGCCTTCGGTAAAAATTAAAGATTTAGCTGAAGATAAATTAGAAGCTATTCGCAACGTTATTGCTAAAATGACGGTTGAAGGTGATCTTCGTCGAGAAGTTTCTATGAATATCAAGCGTTTAATGGATCTTGGTTGTTACCGTGGAATAAGACATCGTAGAGGGTTACCTTTGAGAGGTCAGCGCACAAGAACGAACGCGCGTACTCGTAAAGGTCCTCGCAAACCAATTAAAAAATAAGCACTACTTTAAGAGTCTGAACTAATGGCTAGTCAAAATCGTTCAAGAAAACGTATAAAAAAAGAAGTGGCAGATGGTGTCGCACACGTCCATGCTTCATTTAACAACACTATCATAACTATTACCGACAGAAAAGGTAATGCGCTTTCTTGGGCTACTTCAGGTGGCTCAGGGTTTCGTGGTTCACGAAAAAGTACACCATTTGCTGCACAGGTTGCTGCTGAAAAAGCAGGCGCTGTTGCACAAGAGTATGGTATGAAAAATCTTGATGTGTTAATTAAGGGGCCTGGTCCAGGTCGTGAATCTGCAGTACGTTCATTGAATAATCTGGGCTTTAAAATTAACAATATTATTGATGTGACGCCAATTCCGCATAACGGTTGCCGTCCACCTAAAAAACGCCGCGTATAGCGGAACTGGAGTACTAATAATCATGGCAAGATATCTAGGACCTACTTGTAAGTTGAGTCGAAGAGAAGGAACTGATTTATTTTTAAAAAGCAGAGGAAAATCTCTGGAAAACAAATGTAAGTTAGATCAAAGACCAGGTCAACACGGCACCAAGCGTGCTAGAAATTCTGATTATGCTACGCAGTTGCGTGCTAAACAGCGTTTGCGTCGTATTTATGGTGTACTTGAAAAACAATTTAGAAATTATTACAAGTCAGCTGATATGAAAAAAGGAGCGACTGGTGAGAATTTGTTAAATTTGCTTGAATCAAGACTTGACAATGTTGTTTATAGAATGGGATTTGCGAGTACGCGTGCTGAAGCGCGTCAACTTGTATCGCATAAATCTATTCAAGTTAATGGATCGCTTATTAATGTTCCTTCTTACCAAGTTTCACCAGGTGATGTGTTATCTGTAAGAGAAAAAGCGAAAAAACAGCAACGTATTATTGACGCGCTAGCTGTGACTGAGCAATACAATTTCCCAGCTTGGGTTAGTGTTAATCCAAAAGAAATGATAGGGACGTTTGTTAGCTTACCTGATAGAGTTGATTTAGGCACTGACATTAACGAACAACTTGTTGTGGAACTTTACTCTAAATAATGATGGTTCCGAGGAATACAAATGCTTAGTTCTATCCCTAATTTACTTAAACCTAAGTTAGTTGAGGTTGAAAGTGAGTCGCCAAATCACTCAAGGATTGTTATAGAGCCCTTAGAGCGTGGTTTTGGACATTCTTTGGGGAATGCGTTAAGACGTGTTCTCTTATCAACAATTCCAGGTTGTGCTGTTACTTCTGTTGAAATCGACGGCGTGTTGCATGAATATACGGCTATCGAAGGTGTTCACGAAGACGTTATAGACATTTTGTTGAATTTTAAGAAACTTGCTATCGTTATTGATGATTATAAAGATGAAGCAGAGTTAACACTTAACAAAAGTGGAGCTGGTGTTGTTACTGCAGCCGATATTAAAACGCCCACCGGTGTTCAAATTTTAAATACTAATTTGGTCATCGCGAATTTAACGCAGACAGGGGCGCTGAATGTAAAAATCAAAGTTAGCCGTGGTAGAGGCTATGAGCCCGCGAGCTTAAGAAAATTACATTCAGAAGTAAATTATCCTGTAGGCACGTTGCATTTAGACGCATCATTTAGTCCCGTTGTACGTGTTGCTTATCAAGTTGAAAGTACTCGCGTTGAACAGCGTACAAATTTAGATAAATTGATTATCGATTTAGAGACTAATGGCACCGTTGACCCTGAAAAGACGATTAAATTGGCTGCTACTATTATTCATGATCAGCTTTCTGTGTTTGTCGATTTTGAGAAAGTAAGTGAACAACCTAGGGTGGAATATTCATCTCCAGATGAAACGATTGATCCTGTGTTGTTGCGCCCTGTAGATGACTTAGAATTAACGGTGCGTTCAGCAAATTGCTTGAAAGCCGAGAATATTTTTTATATCGGCGATTTGATTCAACGCACAGAAGTTGAATTATTAAAAACACCTAATCTTGGTAGAAAATCTTTAACAGAAATCAAAGATATTCTAGCGTTGAAAGGGTTGTCTTTGGGAATGCGCCTTGATAGCTGGCCACCCGATGGGTTAGCTGAACACAGTCAGCCCATATCACATTAAATTTTAGGTTATTCTTAATTATGAGACATCGTAAATCCGGTAGACAACTTAATATCAATGGCAGTCACCGTAAAGCACTGTTTAGCAACATGGCAAATTCATTGTTTAAACATGAATTAATTAGAACTACTTTGCCCAAAGCAAAAGAGCTGAGAAGTTATGCTGAGCCATTAATTACACTCTCTAAAGAAGATAGCGTAGCTAAGAGACGTTTAGCTTTTGCTCGTTTGCGTGATCGTGATATGGTCACTAAATTATTTAACGAGTTAGGTCCGCGTTATAAGAATAGAGCGGGCGGCTATTTACGTATTATGAAATGCGGATTTAGAGCCGGTGATAATGCACCCATGGCTTATGTTGAGCTTGTCGATAGAGCAGAGTAGTACTTTCGCTGAAGGTCGAAGTTTGATTATAAAAAAACGCCTTCGAAAGGCGTTTTTTTAGTCTTTTTATCGTAAGTCTAATACATCCTGCATATCAAATAAACCGTTACTTCTTGATTTTAGCCACAAAGCAGCGCGAATTGCGCCATTGGCAAACGTCATGCGACTGGTTGCTTTATGGGTAATTTCAAGTCGCTCTCCTTCGTCGGCAAACATAACAGTGTGTTCACCGACAATATCCCCCGCTCTTATAGTTGAAAACCCGATTGCATTTAAATCGCGTTCACCAGTATTACCTTCTCGCCCGTAGATTGCGCATGTGTCTAAGTTGCGACTCAATGTTGTTGCAATAACTTCACCCATTCGCAATGCCGTTCCTGACGGTGCATCTATTTTATGGCGGTGATGCGCTTCAATTATTTCAATATCTGCGTAGCTACCCATTACTTTTGCTGTCATTTCTAATAATTTGAGTGATAAATTAACACCAACGCTCATATTGGGCGCTAGAATAATGGCAATCTCGTTTGCTGTGTGCGCTATTTGGGATTTTTGCTCTTCACTGTATCCTGTTGTTCCAATAATGATTTTCTTATGTGCTTTACGGCAAAGTTCGATGTAATCCATTGAAATATCGGGGCGCGTGAAATCGATTAGAATATCAAAATCATTGATTACAGCCTCTAAGTTTGATGTAACAGGTACATTTAACGCTCCACATCCCGCTAACTCTCCTGCATCACGACCAATGGATGTGTTTCCAGTTCGTGCAATAGCTGCAGTGAGTTGTGTTTCCTTATTTAGCGTTGTTGCTTTGATTAAACTTAATCCCATACGACCAGTGGCGCCGACTACCGCAATTTTTATCATAACTAATTATCCTTTAGTGAAAAAATGTTTCAATGAATCAAGCCATGATGATTCTTGTGGACTGTGATGATGTCCACTGTTTGAGAGTGATTCACCTAAACTTTCGACTAATGTTTTTTGTTCAGCGGTTAAGTTAACAGGCGTTTCAATTTGAACTTTGCAAATTAAATCACCAACAGAGCCACCTCGCACTGGTTTTACGCCTTTGCCGCGCAAACGAAATGATTTTCCTGTTTGTGTTTCAGAGGGAATTTTTAATAACACTTTTCCATCAAGTGTGGGAACTTCAATTTCGCCACCAAGACACGCTGTTACAAAACTAATCGGTACTTCGCAAGATAAATTTGCACCATCACGACTGAAGATTGAATGTGTTTTAACATGAATTTCAATGTATAAATCACCAGATGGAGCACCGAGTTGCCCAGCTTCTCCTTCACCTGATAGACGTATTCTATCGCCAGTATCTACACCAGCAGGGATTTTGGCGGATAATGTCTTCTCATCCCTAACACGTCCTTGCCCATGGCATTTTCCGCAAGGATCTTTAATTTGTTTACCTGCTCCACGACAGGTTGGACAAGTTTGTTGAACGGTAAAAAATCCTTGCTGCATTCTGACTTGACCGTGACCATGGCACATCGTACAAGTAACAGGAGAAGAGCCTTTTTTTGCACCCGAACCAGAGCAATCATCACAAGTGATGTAAACGGGTATGCGAATTTTTTGTTCCGTTCCCGCGCACGCTTCCTCTAAGGTAATTTCGAGGTTGTAGCGCAAATCTGACCCACGTTGCCCACCTTGCGCACTACCGCCACCACGACGACCAAACATATCGCCGAAATTGTTACCAAAAATATCACCAAAAATATCACTAAAATCACCTGCGCCAGCACCACCACGCCCGCCCATTGAAGAATCAACGCCAGCATGACCAAATTGATCATAAGCCGCCCGTTTTTTGGGGTCAGATAAAACTTCGTAAGCCTCTTTGATTTGTTTAAACTTTTCTTCTGCGGCTTCTGGATTATCAACGTTACGATCAGGGTGGTGTTTCATCGCTAAACTGCGATAACTTTTTTTAATTTCAGCGTCGCTTGAGTTGCGCTCGACGTTTAGTAATTTATAAAAATCTTCTTTAGTTGCCATTGAGTTGAATGATAAATAATAAAATTGAAAAAGATAAAAGCTCTATTTTAAAAAAATAAAAAATAGAATGACTCGTTTTTGTGTTGATTGTTTTACATTATAAGGGCAATGCTGGAGAAAAAAAGTTTTCATCTAACATTTTTTATGAGGCATCTGTGGTGGTTTTAATAATATGATGAACACGTTTAAAACCCAGTCCAATACCAATTAAAATAAAAGGGATACTTGCTCCTTCAATAATTTCAGGTTCAACATGCCATCCCAGTGATTGAAGTGTTTGTGTCATTGCGCGAATTAAACTGGCGGTATAGTAGGTAATTGCAACAATCGAAATACCTTCAACCATTTGTTGCATGCGCAGTTGCATTTTTGCGCGTAAATTCATTGAGGTAAGTAGACTTTGATTTTGCCTTTCAATAATAATGTCTACCCGCGTACGCAGTAATTGGCTTGCATTACCAACACGTTCAGAAAGTGATTTAAATCGATTTGACGTTGAGCGGCACGTATTGACCGCAGGCTCTAAACGACGATTGATAAATTCCCCGATAGTTTGAATGCCTTGAATACGCTCTTCTCGCAAGTCAATTAGGCGTCGTTCGACTAAATTATAATACGCATCTGCTGCTGCGAAACGAAGGTGATTACTCGAAACGTGATTTTCAATTTCTGCTGCTAGTGCAGTGAGTTCATCGAGTAGTTTTGTGTCATCCCTTGCGGATTGAGTCATCGCATTGGTGATTGTATAGAGTTGCTGGTCTGCCTTTTTGAGCTCAGGATAGAGTTTTCTTGCGATAGGAAAAGCGAGTAGGGCGAGTACGCGATAGACTTCTATTTCAAATAACCGATGAAGCAATCTTGCTCCTTGCTCAACCCGTAAATTCTGATCAACAATCAAAAAACGACTAAAACCATCAACATGAATGCGAAAATCAGTAAAAACATTTGCAGCGCCCCCCGTGACAGTCGACCCAACAATGGGGTTATTAGCAAAATAGGGAGAAATATCAGCTAAATTGGCAATGGTATTTGCTTTATTCGTTGCAGGTAGAATCGTTGCGTGGGTAGCAACTACAATTTTTCCTGTCAAAGAGGCTAGCCAATCAACAGGCACTTTTTTTAATGCAGGGGATGAAAATGGCTCGTCTTCAACACCTTGAACATAAAATGTATAAGTACTAAATTCACCGTGCTGTTCCCATCGAAGTTGAAAAGAATCGAACGTGGCACTAAAGTGATCGGCATCTATTGCAGGTGCTACAACGCCAAATCGTGCACAGAGCTGCTCTAAATGATGACGTTCATGCCATTTTTCATCAGCAGAACGCGAGAGTGCTAAGTGAGTTGCTCGCAAAGGTAAACCAAGAATTAACGATGAGCGAGCGTGAACTTCGTTGTGTAGCACAAAACGTTGTGCATGATTTTCAGGAATAGGGTAAACAGTTGTCACAGCGTTTGGGTTGGAATGAAGTGAAATCAAGTATCACACGCACTGTCATTGTTTGGATGCAATGCGTGTGGGAATGTAGACGCTTATTTTTCAAGCGCAGAGCAGAGCGGGCACCAGCCTGAATAACCTGTTGCTGTCAGCACTAAACCAATCACTAAAAGCGGAATGCTTGCGGTGATGAGCGACGTGACAAGCGTCGCTGCGCCAGCGTATAAGCGATATTTCTTTTTTGTTTCGTCTAAGTTCAATTCGAATTTACATAAACGTTTATAATCAAAACTCATTTTAAAAAACCTTCTCTGTATAATAATGTCATAGAAAACAGGTCATCAATGATTGACCGTGTTTACCTTCAAACTATACACAGCTGTTAAAAATCTGCAAGCGATAAAATTATGGATATTACCTCAATCATTGCTCCACTCAACGATGCGCAACGCGCAGCCGTCACAGCTCCTTCACAAGCTATGCTGATTTTAGCTGGTGCTGGCAGCGGTAAAACGCGTGTTTTAGTGCACCGAATTGTTTGGCAAATACAAGTTAATGCACTTTCGCCACAAAGTATTCTCGCAGTCACGTTTACCAATAAAGCGGCAAATGAAATGCGTGGGCGTATTGAGCATTTACTTGATAGTAGTGCGAGCTCGATGTGGATTGGAACATTTCACGGTATTGCGCACCGTCTACTACGTCGTCATGCAGAGCAAGCGCGTTTACCTAAAGATTTTCAAGTGCTTGACTCAAATGATCAACAACGCTTGATTAAACGCATTCTGGCGGATTTGAAAATTGACGATAAAGAACTGCCAGCAAAAGAAGTGCAATGGTTTATTAATGAAAAAAAAGATGCCGCGTTGCGTAGTTTTCATTTAGTTGGCAATGAAGATAAAAATACACGACGTTTTCTACGCATTTACCAAGAATATGAAGCCGCTTGTGAGCGTTCAGGTGTCGTGGATTTTTCAGAATTATTACTACGTGTTTATGAACTTTTTCGTGATAATGAAAATATACTCACACAATATCAGCAGCGATTTAGTCAAATTCATGTTGATGAATTTCAAGATACTAATCATTTGCAATATGCGTGGTTAACCTTGTTAAGTCCTAATCGTGATAACATTTTTGTGGTTGGAGATGATGACCAAGCTATTTATGGTTGGCGAGGGGCAAAAATTGAAAATATTTATCATTTCAAAGATCACTATCCAACGCATCAAACCATTAAATTAGAACAAAATTATCGGTCGAGTGGCGTCATATTAAAAGCAGCAAATCACATCATTGCTAATAACAAAAGTCGTCTTGGTAAAGCGTTGTGGACGGATTTACCTGATGGTGAAAAAATCAGTGTTTACGGGGCATTTAGTGATGTTGATGAGGCAAAGTATGTGGTTGAGCGTATTCGCGCATGGGTTGAAGCGGGAAATAAACGCGTTGATGTCGCGATTTTATATCGCTCAAATGCCCAATCCCGTCAATTCGAAGAACAGCTTATGCTCACTAAAACACCTTACCGTGTTTATGGCGGGCTACGCTTTTTTGATCGTGCTGAAATTAAAAATGCACTCGCTTATTTGCGATTACTCGCCAATCGTCACGATGATGCGTCATTTGACCGTGTTGTGAATACGCCAACGCGCGGCATTGGTTTGAAAACGATTGATGAAATTCGACAGCTAGCCAATACGCAGCAAACCTCACTTTGGCAGGCTGCGCAATCATTAATTGAGCAAAAATTATTACCAAATCGTGCTGCGAATGCGTTATTTTATTTTTTGGATTTGATTGACCAATTAGCGGTTAAAACAGCCGAGTTACCGTTAGGTGAAAAGGTTCAACTTGCTATTGAAAACAGTGGTCTAATGGCGTTTTATTCGCAAGATAAAGTTGAAAAAAGTGCTGAAAAAATTGAAAACTTAAAAGAGCTTGTCAATGCCGCCAATTTGTTCAAAATGGATGTGAATAGCGATGCGGATATATCGGAGTTATCTGAATTTTTAAGCCATGCCGCCTTGGAATCTGTAGAATCACAAGCAGATGAATTTGATGATTGTGTCCAGCTAATGACCTTACATACAGCCAAAGGCTTGGAGTTTCATTTAGTATTTTTGGTTGGCGTTGAAGAAGGTTTGTTTCCTTCTCAGCAATCTATTTATGATGCAGGAAAATTAGAAGAAGAGCGGCGTTTATGTTACGTCGGCATTACGCGAGCGCGAGAAAAATTGTATATCACGCACGCTGAAAAACGACTTTTATATGGACGTGAAATGCCAGCGAGTAAGTCGCGTTTTTTGCGTGAGTTGCCCGTAGAGCTTCTCGACGAAGTGCGTCCAAAAAGGGAAGTATCTCGCCCAATTACGGCAAAATCATCGAATTTTTCAGTGAGCAATTTACCAAAAGAGATGCAAAGCGGAGGGCTGTATCGTCAAGGACAGTGTGTTGAGCATGAAAGTTTTGGCGTCGGTATGATTTTGAAAATTGAAGGTGAAGGCAAAACCGAACGCGCGTTGATTAAATTTTCAGATGATTCACGGTGGTTAATGACGCTCTACACAAAGCTAAGAGTGATGTAATGTTCTCACCTACTTGAATTCTGGTTTTAGAACACCATTATTGAAACAAGTTCATTTCTTTAAATCTAAAAGGAAATTCAATAATGAGAACAGATAAATTAACCAGTACATTTCATGAAGCGATTGCAGGTGCGCAAAGTTTAGCGCTGGGAAAAGATCATCAATTCATTGAGCCCGTGCATTTACTTTTAGCGTTAATTGATCAAGAAAGTGGCAGTATTAAGCCACTGCTTGCCCAGAGCGGTATTAACGTGTCTAGTTTACGCGTCGAATTGCTTGCTGTCGTGAATCGTTTAGCGAGCGTGAGCGGAACCGGTGGCGATGTGCGTGTATCAAGTGAACTTGATCGTTTGCTTAATATGACCGATAAACTCGCGCAAAAACGCAATGATACATTTATTTCTAGTGAATTGTTTTTACTCGCTATTGCGGATGAAAAATGCTCGTTAACAGAAACATTCAAAAAATTTGGCATAAATAAAGGGCTACTTGAAAGCGCAATTGAAAAATTGCGTGGAGGTGAAACGGTGAATGAGGCGAATGCAGAAGATCAACGTCAGGCGTTAACTAAATATACGGTGAATTTAACGCAACGTGCGATGCAAGGTAAACTTGATCCGGTTATTGGTCGTGACGATGAAATTCGTCGAACGATTCAAGTATTGCAACGCCGAACAAAAAACAATCCTGTTCTCATTGGGCAACCCGGTGTAGGTAAAAGTGCCATTGTTGAAGGTTTAGCACAGCGTATTGTCAACGGCGAAGTCCCAGAGGGAATGAAACACAAACAGGTTTTGTCACTCGATATGGCAGCATTGATTGCAGGGGCAAAATTTCGTGGTGAATTTGAAGAGCGTTTAAAAGCGGTATTAAATGATTTAGCCAAGCAAGAAGGACAAGTCATTTTATTTATTGATGAATTGCATACCATGGTTGGTGCAGGGAAAGCCGATGGCGCAATGGATGCAGGAAATATGTTAAAACCTGCACTCGCAAGAGGTGATTTGCATTGTGTTGGCGCGACAACCTTGGAAGAGTATCGCAAATACATTGAAAAAGATGCGGCACTTGAGCGTCGTTTTCAAAAAGTTTTGGTCGACGAGCCTAGTGTAGAAGATACGATTGCTATTTTGCGTGGGTTAAAAGAAAAATACGAAGTTCATCATGGTGTTGATATTACAGATCCTGCGATTGTTGCAGCGGCGGCGCTTTCTTATCGGTATATTTCAGATCGTCAATTGCCCGATAAAGCCATTGATTTAATTGATGAAGCGGCAAGTCGCATTCGCATGGAAATTGATTCAAAGCCGGAAATGATGGATAAACTGCATTGCCGCTTAATTCAACTTAAAATTGAACAAGTCGCGCTTAAAAAAGAAAAAGATGCCGCATCTAAAAAACGGTTACATATTCTTGAACAAGAAATTAGTGCGTTAGAGCAAGAATATTCTGATTTAGAAGAAGTTTGGAAAGCAGAGAAATCCGCTCTGCAAGGTAGCGCAGCGATTAAAGAAAAATTAGAGCATGCTCGATTAGAAGTTGAAACAGCGAGGCGCAATAATGATTTAGCGCGTATGTCTGAATTGCAATATGGCATTATTCCCGAATTAGAAAAGCAAATTGCACAAAGTGCCACATTTGATACACAGAAAATGACGCTGTTGCGTAATAAAGTCACTGAAGACGAAATCGCTGAGATTGTGTCTAAATGGACGGGCATTCCAGTGTCAAAAATGCGCGAAGGAGAGCGTGAAAAACTCCTACACATGGAAACGTATTTAAAGCAGCGCGTCATTGGGCAAGATGAGGCATTAAAAGCCGTGAGCAACGCTATTCGTCGATCACGCGCAGGACTGTCGGATCCTAATCGACCTAATGGTTCATTTTTGTTTTTAGGTCCTACCGGTGTTGGTAAAACGGAGTTATGCAAAGCGTTAGCGGAATTTATGTTTGATACGCCCGATGCCATGGTGCGTATTGATATGTCAGAGTTTATGGAAAAACATTCTGTGGCGCGTTTGATTGGTGCACCTCCTGGTTATGTTGGCTATGAAGAGGGCGGTTATTTAACAGAATTAGTGCGACGTAAACCGTATAGCGTTATTTTGCTGGATGAAATCGAAAAAGCGCACCCCGATGTCTTTAATATTTTATTACAAGTATTAGACGATGGTCGTTTAACTGATGGACAAGGACGGACAGTGGATTTTAAAAATACCATTATTGTAATGACGTCCAATATCGGTTCAGATACGATTCAAGCGTTATCAGGTGACGTACTTTATAGCGTCATGAAAAATGCGGTAATGGATATTGTAGCGACAAAATTTCGACCAGAATTTATTAATCGAATTGATGAAGCTGTCGTTTTTCACTCGCTTGGGCGTAAACAAGTGCGTGCAATTTCGACTATTCAAATCGACTATTTACGCAAGCGGTTGCAAGAGCGTGATATGGGGTTTGAGATTTCAGATGCTGCGCTTGATTTATTGGGTGAAGCCGGATTTGATCCCATTTACGGCGCACGTCCAATGAAACGCGCTATTGCGCAACAGCTTGAAAATCCTTTAGCGCAATCTATTTTAGCTGGACATTTTGTGGCAGGTGATGTGATAAAGGTCACTGAAGTAAATGGTGAGTTAGTGTTTTCACATTAAGTTTTATGATCTTAAAAACAGGGCGGGAAGGACAATTATGACGAATTGTTCTTTCTCGTGCTGTTTAATTTTCGACGAAATCCACGATTTACGCTAAACTCTTCCGCATTTTAACTCTTTTATCCTAAATTATTGCAGTGACTATTCAAATTATTCGTATCGCAACCCGTCAAAGTCCTTTAGCGCTTTGGCAAGCTGAGTATGTTTCTGAACGTATAAAAGCACTTTTTCCCTCTACTCAAACGCAACTGGTCAAAATGGTCACGCGAGGCGATAAAATTCTCGATGCGCCATTAGCCAAAATTGGTGGCAAAGGGTTATTTGTCAAAGAATTAGAGCAGGGTATGCTTGAAGGTCATGCAGATATTGCTGTGCATTCTATGAAAGATGTCCCCGTAACTTTTCCAGATGGTTTACATTTAGCGGCGATTTTGGAACGAGAAGATCCCACTGATGCGTTTGTTTCAAATCATTATTCATCGTTAGATGCGTTGCCTGAAAATGCGCGTATTGGAACCTCTAGTCTGCGTCGTCAATGTCAAATTAAAGCAATGTTTCCAAATGCTGAAATTTTATCATTGCGCGGGAATGTGAATACGCGTTTAGCGAAATTGGACGCAGGAGAGTACGATGCGATTATTCTTGCCTCTGCTGGATTGAAACGCCTTGGTATGGAGAATCGTATTGCGCAGTGTTTGCCTACACAAATCAGTTTACCTGCCATTGGACAAGGTGCGATTGGTATTGAGTGTCGCAGTGATGATTTGCAAGTGAATACAATTTTAAAAGCATTAAATAACCCGTCAACAGCGATATGTGTTACAGCAGAACGTGCGATGAATGCCAAACTCAATGGCGGCTGCCAAGTCCCCATAGCTGGATTTGCGCAAATTGACAATGATGAAATATCGATGCGTGGACTGGTAGGAAATCCCGATGGGAGTGTGATTTATCGCGCTGAAAAACGCGGACATATTAGCGATGCTTTTGCTATAGGTGAAGCGATTGCGGAGGATTTACTAGCGCAAGGCGCTTTTGACATTTTGCAAGCGTTACTGGATTAATGTGTGATTTGAATCAGGCGCGTATTTTAGTAACGCGCCCCGCGCATCAATCTGAACATTTATGTACAATTATTGCGAAAAAAAATGGCATTCCTATCCCTTTTCCAACACTCGAAATTTTCCCTATATTGCTTGATGTTAAGGATGTTGAACGACAATTGAATCAGGCTGATGGTGTTATTTTTACTAGTGCAAATGCAGCGACATTATATTGTTCACAGTTAGATGATGCTAAAATAGCACGATTGCGAACCACGTCTTGCATGGCAATTGGTCAAGCAACAGCACGCGCATTGATAACAATGGGTGTAAGCGTCGATTTAATGCCCGAGCAGGGTTATAATAGCGAAGCTTTGTTAGCATTGCTTGTCAATCAAAAAAGGATGCCTAAACACATCGTTATTGTGCGTGGTGAAAATGGACGCGAAACACTTTTTGAAACATTAACAGCGTATGGTGTAACGGTTGAATATCAACATGTTTATCGTCGAGTGATACCCGCTATTGATTGCAGTGATGTCGTGCAACTTATTACACAAAAACAGTTAAATATAATTACCGCCACCAGTGGCGATGCGATACAAAATTTAGTGACTATGTTGCCATTCGCGCAACATGACATGTTAAAACAACTGCCTTTAGTTGTCATCAGTGAACGCATTAAAGACATTGCTAAATCACTTGGTTTTCAATGGATATCAATTGCGCAATCACCGTCAGATGATGCAATCCTTAAAGCAGTCACAACAATAATACACGGAAAATAAAATGGCCGAATTGATCGAAGAACAAAAAACTGTCAATGAGATAAAGCAAGTCAGACACTCTCGCAGCGGACTTTGGTTTGGCTTGATTATTTTATTACTGATTGGAGCACTATCTGGCATTGGATATACCTTTTTGATGCAATTGCGTGATAAACAAGAAGGCTTAGGTGGTGAAGTCAAAGGGGCTGTTTCTCAGCAAATTAGCGATTACCAAGCCCAGTTAGCTGCAATTCAATCACAATTGGCAACTGTTCAAACAGATGTGTCAAATAAAGAAGCACATTTCAATAATACGGTTAATGATTTTTCTCAATTACATAATGAAAAATTAGACACTATTCATAAAAATTTACTTGAAGAAATTCAAAAACTTCAACGCCAACTTGGCAAAACGCGTGGTGATTGGCTACTTGCAGATGCAGAATATCTACTCAGTGTTGCCAATCAGCGTTTACTGCTTATGGGCGACGTTAATACGACCCACGAAGCGTTAGAAGCCGCTGATCAGCGACTTCGTGAAAGTGGTGATGCCGCTGCGTACAAAGTACGCGAACAATTAGCGAAGGATATTGCAGCGATTAGTGCGGTCAATTCGGCTGATATTGTGGGCATTTATGCAACGCTTCAAACATTAGAATCACAAATTCATTCATTGGTTTTATTATTACCTTACGCAGGAAAAGAGGTTGAATCACCCATTGTAGAGGTGGTGCCTGTTAAAACCAAAAAAGACAATGTAGATGGCTTGCTTGGGCGATTAGAAAGTATGGTCACTATTCGCCATGTTCAACAGCACGTTAATGAAATTTTAACGCCAGAACAAGCACAATTTATTCGTGAACAATTAGGTGTCAAACTGGAAATGGTCAAAATTGCTCTCGTTCAGCAAAACGACGTCCTTTATCAAGCGAGTTTAAATGATGCTCAAAAATGGCTAACGCAAAATTTTGTGAAAGAGAAGGAAATGGAGCATTTCTCTTCTGCATTGACTAAACTCACCGATGTTAAAATTCGTAGCCAATTCCCTGATATTAGTTTGTCATTGAAAATGTTGCGCGATATTACAAAATTGCGTGTTGAAACCGACAAAGCACTGTCTGGCTCGACTTCCGTTAAAGCGTCTAAAAATTCAGACGACGCACCCGCCTCCGCCGCACCGGCGCAACCTTAAGAAGAAATGATACCTATGAAAAAAGCCATTTTTCTTTTAATAATTTTAGGTTCGCTGGGTTCTGCTATTTTTTATGGTAGTCAATGGTTAACAAACTTAAACAGCGCTGGCTATGTATTAATTGGTATTGAGCAGTGGTCTGTTGAAACGTCGCTATTTGTTTTTTTAGGCGCATTAGTGACTGTTTTTTTTATTCTCTATATTTTATTTCGTTTAATTGGATGGATATTGCGTCTACCTAAACAAATTAGAAAACGCGTTGAAACAAACAAACTCGCTATTTCACAACAAGCGTTAATTAAAGGCTTGGTAGATTCTGCTGAAGGAAATTGGGAAGACGCTGAAAGTATTTTAATCAAACACGCCTCACACAGTGGTGCACCGCTTATTCATTATTTAACAGCGGCGCGTGCTGCACAGTCACGCGGTGCGCTTGATAAGCGTGATGAGTATTTACAAAATGCCGCGCTGCATGGGGCACACGGTGCAGATGCTGAAATAGTCGTTGGATTAACACAAGCTGAACTGAATTTATCTGGACAGCAATTTGATCTCGCGTTAGAAACATTGACGCGATTGCATTCTATTAATCCAACACATGCCAGTATCTTGAGATTATTGCATCAAACTTATCAAAAATTAGAAGATTGGGATGCGCTCCGCTCACTCATCCCCGCGCTCAATACGCAAAAAGTATTAATGGAAGCGGATCTAAAGTTAGTTGAGATTGAAGTGTTTAGTAATTTACTCAAAAAAACAGCCAGTGAGCGCAATCTTCAAGCGCTTCAAGCTTTATGGGTCGATATTCCTTTGTCAGTTAAAGTGATGCGTGGTGTGGCGGCTATTTATTTTGCGGCTGTTATTGATGTCGGTGCAGGGGAAACTATTGAGGATGAATTGGTTAAAGCATTATCGGCTAATTGGAGTGACACATTACTTGTCTTATTTGGTAATATTGAATCACCTAATCCCCAGCAGCAATTGGAAGTAGCGGAGCGTTGGTTAATTGGTCATGGTAACGATGCTGTTTTGTTGATGGTTTTAGGCAAATTAAGTGCAAGAACATCCGATTACACAAAAGCAATGCGTTATTTGAAACAAAGTATTTCAATTGAGCCAAGTGTGCAAAGTTATCGCTTACTCGGTGATTTGGCTTTAGACCATAATGATGCAACGACAGCAAGCGCCTATTACAAAGAAGGTCTTGAACTTGCGGCAAACGCGTTAGTTACTCGTATTGAACATTTAGCCGTTTAGATGATTGTTATAAAAAGAAGTCTGTTAATCGCTGGCGTTGTATGCGCAACGGGATGCAATACGGTGCTACTGGGTACTTATGGCGAAGATAATCAAACTTTTGATGCGTTTAAGCAGCATGTAGAAGAGGTTTTTCAACTACAAAATAGTATGACAAGTGCTGTCATGTTGCTTGAATCTGAGCCCTCTGAAGCTATTTTACAAGATGAAGCAGCGATGCACAGTGCATGCGCATCGCTCAATGAAGCGGGTTCACGCGAGATGGATGGTCTTGATATTACCTTAGCACTTGGTCGGCGTATTGAAAAAACCGTTACGAATTGTGAAAAGGCAGCGAAGTCGCTTCAACGCCGCCTTAAACAGATAAACTAATCGGTTAAATGCGCCGCTAACCAACGGGCAACACTCGACTTTTCCATTTTTTTACGCGTAGCATAATCAGCAAGTTGTGCTTGATCAATTTTTCCTACGTTAAAGTATTGCGCTTTTGGATGAGATAAATACCAGCCACTAACCGCCGATGCAGGGTACATAGCAAAATTTTCCGTTAACGAAATACGGGTATGTTTTGTGACATTGAGTAGCTTAAATAATTTTTCTTTTTCAGTATGATCTGGACATGCTGGGTACCCGGGTGCAGGTCGTATGCCTTGGTATTTTTCGCTGATCAACGCATTATTGTCAAAATGCTCATCGCTTGCGTAACCCCAATACTCTTTACGCACTTGTTGATGTAAATACTCAGCGCCCGCTTCAGCAAGTCTGTCAGCAAGGGCTTTAAGCATAATAGCGCTATAGTCGTCATGCGCCTTCTCAAATTTCGCTAGTTTATCTTCGATGCCAATGCCCGTGGTGACAGCAAATCCACCAATATAATCGGAGATTTGGCTTTCTTTTGGAGCGATGAAGTCTGTTAGGCAATAATTAGGTCTGCCCGGTGCTTTGATGTTTTGTTGGCGCAAATGGGGCAAAATCTCCAGCACGGTTTGGCGTGATTCATCTGTGTACAAAACAATATCATCTTCAATGCTATTTGCAGGAAAAAAGCCAATCACCGCACGCGCTTGTAGCCAATTTTCGGAGATAATGGTTTGTAACATGCTTTGAGCATCATCGAAAAGTTTTTGTGCTTCTTCACCCACAATCGCATCGGATAAAATTTTAGGGTAGCTACCTGCCATTTCCCACGTTTGAAAAAAAGGCGTCCAATCAATATACTTTTCAAGTGTTGCCAACGATAAGTTTTCAATGACTTTTTCGCCCAAAAACGTGGGTTTCACTGGCGTGTAATTTTCCCAAACAAATTTATTTTGACGCGCATTTTCAAGCGAATGTTGTGGCGTTTTTGCTTCTTTGCCTTTGTGACGCTCACGCACCTCGATGTATTCGTTGCGGACACTTTCAATATAGTCATGACGGAGTTCACCGCTTAATAAATTACTCGCCACGCCAACAGCGCGTGACGCATCGGTCACATAGATAACCGCGCCCTCGTAATGTGGTTCGATTTTGACAGCGGTATGTGCGCGAGATGTCGTTGCACCGCCAATCATCAGTGGTATCGTAAAGCCTTGCCGCTGCATTTCTTTTGCAACATGAACCATTTCATCAAGTGACGGTGTAATTAAGCCGCTAAGACCAATAATATCGACTTTTTCCATGCGAGCTGTTTGCAGAATTTTTTCAGCAGGCACCATCACACCTAAATCAATCACATCGTAATTATTACACTGCAATACGACTGCAACGATATTTTTGCCAATATCATGCACATCACCTTTAACGGTAGCCATCAAAATTTTACCATTTGTTTGTCTATCACCTGCGGCTTTGTCTGCTTCCATAAATGGCATGAGATAGGCTACCGCTTTTTTCATAACTCGTGCCGATTTGACGACTTGTGGCAAAAACATTTTTCCCGCACCAAATAAATCACCAACGACGTTCATGCCATCCATTAACGCACCTTCAATGACGTGTAGTGGGCGTTCTGCTTGCAATCGTGCTTCTTCCGTATCTTCGTCAATAAAATCGGTAATACCTTTAACTAAGGCGTGTTCTAATCGTTTATTAACAGGAAGTTGTCGCCACTGCGCATCTTCTTTTTTAACGTCGACACTACCATCACCACGGTATTTTTCAGCAAGTGATAACAAGATATCCGTTCCATCACCACTGTGACGATTCAAGATGACATTTTCAACCGCATCACGCAACTCTTGAGGAATATCCTCATAAATCGCTAATTGACCGGCGTTGACAATGCCCATCGACAAACCGGCTTTAATGGCATGATATAAAAAGACCGCGTGAATGGCTTCACGCACTGGATTATTCCCCCGAAATGAAAACGATACATTCGATACACCACCAGAAATCAGTGCATAGGGGAGAGTCCGTTTTATTTCACGCGTGGCTTCAATAAAATCGACCCCGTAATTATTATGCTCATCAATGCCAGTGGCGACAGCAAAAATATTCGGGTCAAAAATAATATCTTCGGGTGGAAAATCCACTTGTTGCGTTAAAATGTTATACGCGCGTTGGCAAATTTCAATTTTGCGCTCTTGCGTATCCGCCTGTCCTACTTCATCAAACGCCATCACAATGACTGCAGCGCCATAGCGACGAACCAATTTGGCTTGTTCAATGAATTTTGCTTCGCCTTCTTTAATTGAAATCGAATTAACAATGCCTTTGCCTTGAATACATTTAAGACCTGCTTCCAAAATATCCCATTTTGACGAATCAAGCATAATAGGAACTTTTGCAATATCGGGTTCAGAAGCAATCAACATTAAAAAGCGAACCATCGCCTCTTTGGATTCGAGCATTCCCTCATCCATGTTAATATCAATAATTTGCGCCCCATTTTCAACTTGCTGCTTGGCGACATCAAGTGCCGCATCGAAATCACCACTAATAATTAACCGTTTAAAAATAGCAGAGCCTGTGACATTGGTACGCTCACCTACGTTCACAAATAAACTGTCAGCGGTAATATTGAGCGGCTCTAAACCAGAAAGTCCACAGTGTTTTGCAATATTGGGTAATTTCCGAGGCGCTATTTTTTCTACTGCGCTAACAATCGCTTTAATAGTATCAGGGGAGGTGCCACAGCAGCCGCCAATAATGTTCAAATAACCACTATTCGCCCAATCGGCAATTTCAGCCGCCATTTGCTCGGGTGTTTCGTCATATTCACCAAACGCATTGGGAAGTCCCGCGTTGGGATGCGCTGAAACGTGTGTATCGCAGATGCTAGAAAGCTCGGCGATATATTGACGTAATTCGGTAGCGCCTAACGCACAATTAAATCCAAATGAAATAGGTTTAACGTGTTTGAGTGAATTCCAAAATGCACCGACTGTTTGCCCTGACAATGTTCGACCTGAAGCGTCAGTAATCGTCCCTGAAATCATAACGGGCAAACTGTAGCCAATAGATTCAAATACATTTTCCACGGCAAAGATAGCCGCTTTTGCATTAAGTGTATCGAAAACGGTTTCGATTAAGATGATATCCGCACCACCGTCAATGAGTCCTTGTGTTGCCTCAGTATAGGCAACCACTAAATCATCAAAGAAAATATTACGAAATCCCGGATCATTGACATTAGGCGACATTGACGCGGTGCGATTGGTAGGCCCTAAAACGCCTGCGACAAAACGCGGTCTTTGTTGTGTTTCAAATTCATCAGCCACTTCACGCGCAATTTTGGCTGATGCGACATTCATTTCATAAGCAAGGGATTCCATTTGGTAATCCGCCATCGCGATAGTTGTTGAATTGAACGTGTTGGTTTCAACAATATCAGCACCTGCGGCAAAATAGGCGCGATGAATGGCTTTGATAATATCAGGCTGCGTGAGGGACAGTAAATCGTTGTTGCCTTTTAAATCGACATCCCAGTTTGAGAAACGTTCACCACGATAATCGTTTTCATCGAGTTTATAACTTTGAATCATGGTGCCCATGGCGCCGTCAAGAAAGAGAATACGCTCGGCGAGTTGTTGTTTGAGTAAATCGGTTTTGTTCATGGAATTTGAGTATCTATTATCGTGGTAAAGGAGTGAAAATTTTGCTTATTTATTGAAACAAATAAAGGCGCACCATATTCAAATGATGCGCCTCTTTTTGAAGATTAAAGCGGTTATGCCACGTTGTTAAGTGGATGAGTAGTTAAATGACCTCGACCATCTTCAGTAAATTCATCATCGCTAATTTTAAAGTTATCGAGTTTCATCGTGAGATATTTATCAAAATAGGCGCGTAAGTCTTTTTCAACGCCAGCATCAAAGTGCGGTTTGACAATATGGGTTGTTCCCCATTTTGTATGAACAACGTTGCCATCAACCACCACCAGTTCACCGTCTTTGAATACATAATCTGGTTTTTCAAACATTTTTTGGCGATCTGCGTTATCCGTGTAGACAGTAATATCCGCCCAATTACCCGCGCTCAATCCGCCACGATTTTCAAGACCAATTAATTTCGCCGCGCCCGCGCGTGTCATAATGGCAATTTCTTGTAAGGTATATTCACGTTCAATTGAGGCAAGCGTCGTCATTTTCTGCGCTTCGGGATGAATTGTTGAGAGAACGTCATTTCTAAATGTTCTATCCATCAGCAATCGAATCAAATGTGGGTAACTGGTAAATGGCGCACCGTTTGGATGATCGGTGGTTAAGAAAATTCGCCATGGATCATCCACTAGCAAAAAGGTTTCCAGTCCAATCGCCCATTGCAGCGCATTAACAAAATTTTGGTCTTTGTATTTGAATGGCACAACACCACAGCCAGCATCACATTCAATGTCCATCGTGACCCATTTTGCAGGGCTTGCAAATTTGTTATTAGCGTGTTGGCGCATATTATCGCCTGATGCGGTCACGGTTTGACCAAATAAAATTTGCCCAACATCAATGGTAATATTTTTATGTTTATTGACCGCTTCCGCAATTCGCGCAGCACCAGATGAAAATTTGAAATCCCCTTCAGTGCCGTAGCTGTGAAATTGAATATGTGTTAAGTGCATAGGCAATCCACCAATCCCTTGAATTGTATCGAGGGTGGTTTCAATATTGCCCGGAACGCCTAAATTACAACCGTGAACGTGCAGAGGATGCGACACGCCAATTTCTTTTACCGCTGTGGCGAGTACCTGCAAGATATCGCGTGGCGTGACGCCATAATGGCTATTTTGCTCGTCTAAATCGAGTTTGCGTTGATTAAATTTAAACGCATTAATACCGCCGGGATTAACAACTTTAACGCCAATGGCTTTTGCGGCGTTCATTGTCCATGCAACATAATCATTAATAGCTTTTTGATCTTTTTTGGCGGTGAGCATACGCAATAAATAATCGTCACTGCCAAGCATGACATAGCCACCTTTATCGAGAATGGGAATGTCACCCATTTCCATGTGCGCTTGACGCGCGTTAATTGGCAGTACTGCGGGTTCAAATCCTGCGGTATAACCCATTTCAGCGTAGCGGTATCCTGTAATAAATGTACTTGGCGCAACATGACCACACCCTGAGCGGCAAAGATGAGTGCCAGCAACCGGGTCAAGTCGATGATCTTCGGGAAGGAGTGTGCGTGCAATATTTCCTTTTCCGCCACCGATGTGTGTGTGCATATCAATGGCACCGGACATGACCACTTTGCCTTTTAAATCGTATTCTTTATCAATTTGAAACTCACCGCTGGGCTTGTTGATAATTTTGCCATTTTGAATGTAAATGTCTTGTTTTTTACCGTCAACACCACTCGCTGGATCATAAACAGTACCGCCAGTTAATTTAATTAACATACTACTTCCTCGCGTAAATTTTTCTCAATCGCATTTAAAACGGTTGCTGTGCTGGGTAAATTTGAATCACGACATTTTTTCAATCGAATCGCTACGACATTATCAAGTCGATAAGCGTGTCCGGCATGGTCAATACCAGGTGTCCCAACAGGGATAAACACATCAGGCTCTTTTTCAAAAATCATACCCGAACGTGCAACAACAATTGTCGGTAGATTAGTTTTAGGCGGGGTAGCGCTGGCGTTAAACGCTTGCACCCAAACTAACGCATCAGCTTCACCATTTTCAAGTAATGTGTGTGTATCGAGTAAAAATGGGTCATACACGGGATAACCTTTTGCAAAACTTACGCGTGCAGCGTAACCCGATGTCCAACCACACACTTGATTAGCTGTTTGATCACCTTCTTTGCCACCTAATGGAAAACCTGAGCAACGTGTTGTTTCGTTTAAATTTTTAATCATTTCGCAAAGCGTTTGAATGGTCAATTCTGCGTGTGAATAATTCAGTGCACCCGCCGCCCATGTAATAACACCATACTTTGCGTCTTTAAGTTTTTGCGCGATAGCAGCTAAATCGCTAACTAAAATTCCCGCAACAGAGGTAGCTTGAATTTGCTGTCCTTTGACTAGAGCGCGTAAAACGGCAACAACGTCAGGTAAGTTTTGAGTTTCGCATTCAAACACCTGTGCTGTTTTTCCCGATGGCGAGGTTGACGCTGTGCCAGAGGGTTTCGTTCCCAAATAGATAATATCTCGCTCGCTGGTATTGTCTAAAAACATCGCCTCATTCCAGAGATATTTTTCAAAAAAACGCGGTGCGAAACCTTCTAAATCAGTACCAACAATAACTAAAACGTCGCAGCGATTTTTAACTTCGGCAAGCGTGGTATTCATCCAGCCAGTATCTTGCAGTGCCAAAATATTTTTACGCGCATTATTAAAATTAGCATTATCCACAACAGCGCCCGTGCGATCCGCTAAAGCAAGTAGACCACGCATACCGTTAACATCGGTTGCACAGCCGGCAATGACAGGAAAATGAGTATGTTTCAATAAAGTAGCCGCCCGCGCGACTGCCTCATCTAAACTGACTTCTTTGCCATCAATACGAGGTTTTGTGTCTGTAATAGGATGTTCAAATGCGAGAGTATTCACCGCACAGCCATTTGACAATACTTTTACCTGTTGACCATTTACGTCTATTGTTAAATCATCTGTACCAATACCACAAAATGGACTGGGAACTTCTCTTATTTCAGTCATGAAACCGCCTAATCTTTTTTAATGTATTTAAAACGAGGGTCATCGGGAGTCCCTTCAAAGAGTCCTTGCGAATCGTGCGCCGCATCCCACATAACCACTTCTTCAATTTTTTTCGCTAATGCAAAATCTTTCTCTGTCACGCCTTTGGCGTCATGTGTGACGAGTTTTACAATGACAAACGCGTACGACACCGTTAAATCAGGATGATGCCATGCTTTTTCAGCTAAGTGTCCAATGGTATTGACCACCATCAACGTCGATTTCCATCCGCTCGTTTTTATTTTTCGGCGAATCCATCCTTTTTCATAAACCCAATGCGGTAGCTCTGCGTTGAGTCGATGTTCAATGTCGGTTTCGCTTAATGCGGGGCAATGATGTACCTGTTGTGACATAGCATTCTCCTAATGTGACGGTCTAAACTGCGCCATTGTAGCGCGAATTGTTCAAAAAAAATCAACCTTAATGAACAGCTAATAATAATGTATCGACATCTTGACGGTTAAATAGTTGCATTTCACTGCAAAATTCACAGGTGACTTCAATTTTTCCTTGTTCATCGAGAATAGAATATAGCTCTTCCTCGCCCATTGAGCGTAACGTTTTTTCAATACGCTCGCGCGAACAGGAACACTCAAATGCGAGTGGCTGAGAGTGAAATAAACGCACATTTTCTTCATGAAATAAACGATGCAATAATTCATGGCAATCTAAACTGAAAATTTCCTTTTCCGTCATTGTATTCACAAACATTTCGAGCGTATCCCACGCATCGGTGGTATTTTCATGCGAAGGAAGTGCTTGAAGGAGAAGACCGGCAACGTGAGTGTCATTTGAAAATAGCCACAAGCGCGTTTTCAGCTGCTCAGATTGTTCAAAATAAGCTTGCAAGGCTTGCGCTAAATGATCACCTTGCAGCGGTACAATGCCTTGATAAGGTCTGCCATTGCCCGTATCAATACTGATAACGAGCTGACCTTGCCCGAACAGTTCTTTTAGTGAGTGACTGTGAATAGCCGCGCGTGTTTTAACAATGCCGCGAATTTTACCTTGATTGCTCGTTTGCGCAACGAACGTTGAAATCGCGCCATCGCTTTGTGCTTGCAGTACCATTGCACCTTCAAATTTGACGGTAGTTGACAGCATTGCCGTTGCCGCCAGTGCTTGACCTAATGTATTGAGCGCAATATCGGGTTGTTTTTGATGTTGTTTTGCCGCTTGCCAACTATCGGTAAGTTGTACCCACACGCCTCGAATTCCGTGTTCTTCAAATAAAAATCGTCTTAGACAATCGTGTTCTTGCATAAATTTTTCCATTTAACGCTGTAAAGTAATTGAATTATTTTCGCCAAAATTCAGGAACAAATAGAATGACAATGGAGAAAATTTGAACTCGTCCAAGTAGCATGGCAAAGGTACAAATCATTGTTTGTGGATCACTTAAAACCGAATAGTTTGAAGCGGGACCCACTAAATTTAACCCTGGACCTGCATTGTTGAAACAGGCAATGATAGCTGAAAAAGAAGTGAGAAAGTCTAGCCCTGTTAATAAAAGCGCAAAAATCAAAATAACAATACAAATGAAATAAAGAAAAATAAATCCCATCACAGAGGTAATAATGTTATTACTAATGACCGAGCCACCAATT
The DNA here is from genome assembly GCA_900299045.1 of Methylococcaceae bacterium. GTDB lineage: Bacteria > Pseudomonadota > Gammaproteobacteria > Methylococcales > Methylomonadaceae > UBA10906. The sequence continues at coordinate 9,390 of OMIH01000100.1, read as the reverse complement.
TTCATTGGGCGAATGGCGAAGGGATGGATAAATTTAAACATTTCAAGGCGAGCTTGTTTAATTAAGATAATGGTACGAATCATGCGAATACCCCCACCCGTTGACCCCGATGACGCGGATAAACAACTCAAAAATAACATCCAAATAGGCACAAAAATGGGCCACTGATTAAAATCTTGGCTGGCAAATCCAGAGTCAGTAGCGATGGTGACAAGGTTAAATGACGCGTGACGTAAAGCCGTTAAATAATCAGGGTAGACACCCTCGTATTGTAAAACACCTGCTGTGAAAAGGCAGCTACTGAGCACTAAAGTGAGAAAACTTAAGGCTTCCATATCACCTAAATAAGGTTTAAATGACATTTTTTTTAGTGCAATAAAGTGCGTAGCGAAGTTGATGGCAGCAATGAGTTGAAAAATGGTTAACACCACTTCAATAGGGATAGAATCAAAAAAACCAACACTATTATCATGTGTTGACATCCCCCCCAAACTCATCGCAGAAAACGCATGGCAAATAGCATCAAACCAACCCATGCCTGCAAACTTCAGCGATAAAATGCAAGCGGCTGTAATACCTGCATAGACTAACCATAAGGCTTTTGCTGTTTGTGCAATGCGTGGTGGTAAGTCGGATTCTTTGACAGAGCCGGGCGTTTCAGCTTTATAGAGTTGCATTCCACCGATACCTAAAATCGGTAAGATGGCGACAGCAAAAATAATAATCCCCATGCCTGCAATCCAATTCAATTCACTACGCCATAGGTTAATGGACATCGGATAGTTATCAAGACCGGCCAATACCGTAGCGCCTGTTGTGGTCAGCGCAGACATCGTTTCAAAATACGCATCCACAACACTTAAATGGGGAAAAGCAAAGAGTAGGGGAAGCGTACATAACATAGGACTCAGTGACCATGTCATGGCGACAAGTAAAAAGCCAGCTTGTCTGGATAATTTTTTTTGCGTGTTAAACGTGGACAAAAACATGAAGGTGCCAAGTCCCAACGCAATCATGGTTGAATCCCAAAAGGCTTGAGTTGCGCCATCATCGTTAATATATGAGGTAAGCAAGCAACTTGTCATTAGTCCACTAAATCCTAACGCCACTAACCCAAGAACATGAACAAGCGTAAATAGAGAACCCATCAACGTTCCTTAAATGCTAATTGGTTGAAAAGATTTTTCAATGTGAGGGATGAGTTTTTTATTCATCGCAAACATGATGACATGATCATCTTCTTTAAAAATCGTATCATGATGTACCGCGATAACTTCGTTATTGCGAATTAATGCGCCCATGACAATTCCCGGTGGAAATTTTACGGAATCGACTTGTTTGCCCACAACCGAATCCTCACGTCCGTTATGATGCGCAATGGCTTCAATGGCTTCAGCCGTCCCACCACAAAGTGAAATCACTTGTGCAACATCCCCACTGCGCACATGTTTTAAAATACTACCTAAGGTTTCTTGATTAGGTAAAATCACCGCGTCGATGCTTGTACCGTGAACTAATTTTGTATAAGAGGCATGATTGAGAAGGCAAATTGTTTTTCGCGCTCCTAAGCTTTTTGCAAGCGAGGCGGAAATAATATTGACACCATCATTATCAGTAATAGCGCAGAACAAATCGGTATTTTCAATAGACTCATCAAGCAACAATTTTTCATCAGCACAATCACCAAGTAGTACCACCGTTTTGTCTAAATCATTAGCGATTTTTTTAGCGCGATTTACGTCATGTTCAATAATTTTGACTTGATATTTATCTTCTAATGCAAGGGCAAGACGTTTTCCAACATGCCCCCCCCCTGCGATGATAATGCGTTTAATTGGCTCTTCTAATTTACCTAATTCTTCCAATACCCGTCGAACTTCTTTGCGTGGCGCAACAAAAAAGACTTCGTCACCGGTTTCAATAGTGGCATCACCGTTGACGCCAAGCGGTAAACCTTGTCTAAAAATAGCAACGACACGCGTTTTTCCGCTAACAAAGCGTTCTTTGAGGGTTTTGATTTTTTTACCTGTTAAATCCCCATTAGCGACGACTTTAACGGAAAATAAACGTACTAATCCGTTTGCAAATTCAGACACTTGTAGAACACCTGGAAATTCAATCAAATTACGAATGGATTGCATCACAATTTGCTCTGGACTAATTACGATGTCAACGGGAATGCCTTTTGAGCTAAAGAGTTTAGGGTGTTTGAGATAGTCAATAGCGCGAACACGCGCGATAGTGCGCGGTTTGCTGTAAAGCGCGTTGATAATTAAGCAAGCTAGCATATTGGTTTCATCTCGATCTGTTACCGCAATCACCATATCCATGTTACTAATACCGGCTTGTTCTAATATGCTGGGATGAGCGGCATTTCCCGCCACTGTGGCAATATCAAAACGTTCTTTGAGGGCTTCGAGTAAATCTACTTTAAAATCAACGACAACAATATCATTTTCTTCACTCGCAAGCGCCTCTGCAACAGACGCACCCGTTGAGCCAGCGCCTAGAATTAGTATTTTCATAAGTAAATAACAGTCATAAAAGAGATAAAGCGGGAATTTTACTGAAATTTACACTTTTCTTCACTAACAATTACCAGTTTTTACGAGGGTATGTGGTAGCAAAGGCAGTGCAATGCTATGATTAGCTATCTTTAACATTCGTATTTCATCATGGCAGAAAGAAAGAGAACAAGTGGTTCGCGTTACGACCAATCACCACGTCAACGCAGCAGAAAAAAGAAAAGAGGCTTTCCTTGGTTTACCAGTTTTTTTACGATTGCATTGGGAGTGGGCGGCTTTTTCTTGTTTGGATATGTAGGGGTATTAGATCATAGTGTCCGCAAACAATTCGAAGGAAAACGCTGGGCAATTCCTGCTCGCGTTTATGCAAGTCCCGTTGAGCTTTATGCAGGTTATAGCATGAGTGCCTCCAAATTTGAGGAATTGCTCCAAACATTGCATTATCGCCAAGATAGTAATTTAATTGCTGAAGGCACTTATGTAAAACGTGCACAGCAAATTACAGTCAAAACACGTCATTTTGATTTTTGGGATCAACCACAAGATAGCGGATTATTTCGATTAACGTTTACAGACTCAACTCTCGTCAACATTGTCGATTTAAATCAGAAATCGCAAGACGTTGCCTTACTGCGTATGGATCCCGCGCAAATTGGAAATTTATATCCCAATATCAAAGAAGATCGCGTGTTGATTAAGCTTTCAGAAACGCCTAAGGCGTTAATTGACGCGTTACTCGCCTCAGAAGATCGTGACTTTTATCATCACTTTGGATTATCTCCGCGAGGCATTGCACGCGCTATGCTTGCTAATATTCGTGCTGGGGGAATGGTTCAAGGAGGGAGTACCATCACGCAACAGCTAGTGAAAAATTTTTATTTAACTTCTGAGCGGAGTTTAACGCGAAAAGTTAACGAAGCGCTAATGGCGTTAATTTTGGAATATCGCTACAGTAAAGATGAAATTTTAGAAGCCTATTTGAATGAAATTTATTTAGGGCAGGATGGAAACAGTGCCGTTCATGGATTTGGTTTAGCGAGTGAATTTTATTTCAACAGTACACTCAAAGATTTGCCGCTGCACCAATTAGTGTCCTTGGTTGCACTAGTGCGTGGACCGTCTTATTACGATCCACGTCGCGTGGCGGATCGTGCTACACAGCGTCGTAATTTGATTTTGGAGGAAATGGCTTCTGCAGAGCTCATTTCAACTAAACAAGCGAATGATGCAAAAGCCAAGCCTTTAGGCGTTATGGCGAATGCGCACCGTTCAGCGAATCGTTATCCCTATTTTATGGATTTAGTAAAACGTCAGCTAACACAAGAATATCGAGAAGAAGATTTAACCTCAGAAGGGTTGAGTATCTTTACGACCATTGACACTCATGTTCAAGATACACTGGAAAAAACAGTCAAAACACAACTCGCCCAGCTCGAAAAGCTACCCAATACAAGTGAATTGGAAGCTGCCGCTGTGGTAACGCGTCGTGATAGTGGTGAGATTGCGGCATTGACGAGTGGGCGTGAGGTCGTGTCATCAGGCTTTAATCGTGCGTTAGATGCGATACGTCCAATTGGTTCGCTCATTAAGCCTGTCATCTATTTAACCGCGCTTAACAACCCTGAAAAATACACCATTAGCTCGATGGTGAGTGATAGCGAAATTGTTGTTCCAAATAAAGGCAGTGCACCGTGGACACCAAAAAACTATGATCATCGTGAACACGGCATGGTGAGTTTGCATAAGGCACTTGCGCATTCTTACAATCTGGCGACGGTTCGTATTGGGATGGATGTAGGTGTTGATAATGTCATTGATACACTTAGAGAAATGGGCGTGACACGAGATGTTGAACATTTCCCTTCGTTTTTACTTGGTTCAGCCCAACTCACGCCTTTAGATGTTACGCAAGTCTATCAAACACTGGCAGGTGATGGTTTTTTGATGCGTCTAAAAGCTATTCGTGCTGTTGTGGCGTCAGATGGAAAGCGTCTGCAAAGTTATCCATTCGTGGTGAAACAAGCCATTGATCCCGCTGTTACTTATATTTTAAATACGATGCTTCAAGAAGTGATGACAGAAGGCACTGGGCATGCTGCCTATAATGTTTTTCCTAAAAATTATGGCTTAGTGGGGAAGACGGGCACCACAAATGATGCGAAAGATAGCTGGTTTGCGGGATATTCTGGTGACTACTTATCCGTTGTGTGGGTTGGGCGCGACGATAATAAACCTGCTGGATTAACTGGGGCGACAGGGGCGCTACCTGTGTGGTTATCGCTAATGAAGCAAATTTCTACGCAACCCGTCAATTTAATTCCACCTGATAATATTACGATGGTTAATGTGGATGCGATGACAGGGCAGCTAGTAAACGGTAGTTGTGGCGGTAGTAGCGCACATAGCTACCCTTATATTACCGGTTCACAACCCAAAGCAACGGCTAGTTGTGGCGGCAGTAGTAGCAGTGGCTTTTATGTGCCGCCTGAATTAGGTAATGATACCTATGCGCCCCCTAATAATGCGATAGACGATGAATTGCCGACGAATTTTTAATTGGTGATAAATGCGCGGATTTGTTTTGCGATTTCACGTTCTTCTTGAGCGTGAATGAGCAAAATGCGCGAACGGCTATTGGTTGCGCTTGCATCAAAACTGTGACCTTGTCGTTGTTGATGATTGAGATGTTTATCTAATACCAATCCCAGTCCATCCATATTGTGCAAAATACGTTGACGAATATCGGGGGAATTTTCGCCAATGCCGCCTGTAAAAATAAGGGCATCCACGTTACCATTTAATACAGCAAAATATGCGCCAATATATTTTTGAATTCGATAACAAAAAAGGCTTAACGCAAGTTCACTCACTCGATCACCTTGCACGGCTTGCTCTAAGATGGTGCGCATATCACTTTCACCACAAAGACCTTTCAGACCACTTTGTTTATTGAGTAATTGATTGATATCTTCAATAGTTTTTCCTTCTTGCGCTAAAGTGACGGCAATCATTGGATCAATATCACCGCAGCGACTCGCCATAATAAGACCTTCAGTTGGTGAAAATCCCATTGATGTATCTACACTGATGCCATTTTTTACCGCTGTTGCACTCGCACCACCACCTAAATGTAAAATAATTAAATTTAGATTTTCGTGCGATTGATTAAGCAGTTGCGCAGCCGTATTGACACTATGTTGGCAGGAAATGCCGTGAAAACCGTAACGATAAAAGTCGACATGGTCAGATAAGTTTTCTGCAATGGCGTAGCGACCCGCATACACGGGAATGTTACGATGAAATGCCGTATCAAACACCGCATATTGAATCACATTCATAAAAAAACGCCCCGCCATCTCAATGCCTAGGCGATTGAGCGGATTGTGCAGTGGCGCGTAGTTATCTAATGTTTTAATGGTTTCTAAAACGGCGTGTGTGATTGTTGTGATAGACCGCAAGTTTGCTCCCCCATGTACAACACGATGCCCAATGGCACAAAGCGTGATTTCCTGCGCATTTAACCAGCCTTGCCAAGTGTCAAATAAAAAGGCAAGCGTCGCTTCTGCATGATGGATAGTGGAATCTTTATGTGAAAAAGGGGTATTGTGAAGTGATATCCCCGACATGTTCAATCCGTCTTTTGCACCGTAATCGGCATTTAACTCTGCTTTGAGCTGAAGGTCGTTATCGAATAATTGTGTTTTAACTGATGTACTTCCGACGTTAACAATAAGCGTTGACATAGCATTTCCAAGTAAAAAGGGGATAAAAAAAACGGCGATACTGTTTAGATATCACCGTTTTATGAAATATATCGCGCAAAGATGAAAACGTGGTTAAACGGCCGCTAATCCCATAATGTTATAGCCACAATCAACGTACATTAATTCACCTGTAATGCCTGATGCTAAATCTGAACACAAAAAAGCCGCAGCGTTGCCTACTTCCTCAATGGTTACATTCTTTTTCAGTGGCGCGGCATCGGCTGCTTTACTGAGCATTGCTTTAAAATCATTGATTCCTGACGCTGCAAGGGTTCTAATGGGTCCCGCTGAAATCGCATTAACGCGTGTTCCTTCTGCGCCTAAAGACACCGCCATATAGCGCACATTGGCTTCTAAACTGGCTTTTGCTACGCCCATCACGTTGTAATTGGGGATAGCACGTTCAGCACCTAAATAACTCAACGTCAATAAAGAGCCATTGCGTCCCGCCATCATTGAGCGACCTGCCTTGGCAAGTGCTGTAAAGCTATACGAGCTAATATCGTGTGCAATTCGGAAATTTTCGCGAGTAGTCGCCTCTACATAGTCACCATCAAGCGCTTCGCGTGGCGCAAAAGCCACTGAATGGACGATGCAATCTAAACCGTCCCACTGCTTGCCTAATTCGCTGAAAACGTGATTAATTTGCTCATCACTGCTCACATCGCATTCAATGGCAATTGACGAGCCTAGTTCAGCGGCCATCGTAATAACACGATCTTTGAGTTTTTCATTTTGATAAGTAAAAGCAAGCTCTGCGCCTTCACGGTGCATTGCTTGCGCAATTCCCCATGCAATTGAACGATTGCTAATTAAGCCAACAATCAATACCCGTTTGCCTTGCATAAAAGCCATAAACACTACTCCTAAAAATTAACGACTAATGGTGGTGTCCGCCAGCGCCATGAATATGACCATGTTCAATTTCTTCTGCCGAAGCAGGGCGAATATCAATCACTTCAATTTGAAATGTCAACGGCATACCGGCTAGAGGATGGTTGCCATCAATAGTGATATTATCACCATCTACAGCGACGACAGTAACAATGCCTGGACCTTCGCTCACGTCAGCGTGAAATTGCATACCGACTTCAATGTGGTCAATACCATCAAACATTTGACGAGAAATCACTTGTACGCGATCTTCAAAAACAAGACCGTATGCGTCAGAGGCAGGGATGTGAGCCGTAAACTTATCGCCAACTTGTCTGCCATGTAATGCACGCTCTAAACCAGAAATAATATTGGCTTGACCGTGTAAATAAACCAATGGCTCACCACTTTTAATTGAACTGTCAATAACTTCGCCAGCTTCGTTTGTGAGTGTGTAATGAATGGAAACGGCAGTATTGTTGCTAATTTGCATGTTTAAACCTTTAAATTTTCAAATAAACGAGTGAATATGATAAAGGCTTAAATGCTTTTTGTCTGAAAAAAGATAACTTAATAGGGAATTTAATCGCGGTGATTTTGAATTTGAACAGTTCTGTTTTCAATACGCACAGCATAGCATTCCACTCCTTCGTATGCAGGAGGGGATTTCACTTCACCTGTTTTAATACAGAATCGAGCGCCATGACGAGGGCAAATAATTTCGCCATTCTCACACATTCCACCGCCAATCTTACCGCCATCGTGCGAACACACATCTTCAATGGCGTAAAATTGATCGTCAAGTTTAAAAACAAGTACATCCGTGTCGTCAAGTTCAACGACACGGTGCTGACCATTTTCTAATTCATCTATCGAACAAACAGAAATCCATGTCGACATTTATGCTAAACCTTGCACGTGTTCATCAAAACCGTAATCACGTACTAAATGCGTTACATGATTCACGCTACGTTTTGCACTACGTTGTGAATTAAGTAAAGCAATAATTTCAGGGCAAAAAGAAGGTGTCAAACTCGCGCAATGCTCTTCATCGATGGCTAAATTGAACATACTAAAATACGTTTCAAAATTCATTGTGAAAATTCCTTACATTAAAATAAAAATCACACCTTTCTTATCGGCAGGTTGATCAAAAAATCAAGATAGATGATTAGTTTACTGTTTTTATATTAACGCTATGTGACGGGATAAATTTTAGGCAAAAAAAAGAGAGCAGTGACGCTCTCTTTTTTGTTTAGATGGGTTTTAAGCGACGCTTAGAAACCTAAACCTAAATAACCACCAGCTGTTACACCGTCAGGGTTTACACCGTCCATATTGTCAAAAGAGTGGTGGTAACGTACGTCAGCACCTGCGTAGATGTCTTTCCAGATTTTGTAATCCGCACCCGCGCCAAACATCATGCCTGGGTTAAGAACGGTAATCGCATCAGATGGTGGGCTGATAACTGTGATTTCAAGACCAGCTGGAATTAACCAAGGACGGAAATTGCTGCCTTTGAAGAATTTGATTTTTGGTGAAGCGGCTAAAGTTAATGCGTTAACTGTTGCTGTTTCTGAATTTACTGCTCCAGGAACTTTGCCGTCAGTTACAATCGCAGTAACTGGTGCAGTTAAACCGTTAAGTTTTCTTTCGCCTAGCTGTTTGTAATCGAACATTAATTCGCCTAAAACTTCAGTACCATTCATCATGCCAAATAAATTGTCATTGATGTTGAAATCAAAGCCTGCGCCAATATACCATGCGTCTTGATCGCCAATTGACCCATTTAACAAACCGCCTGTACCGCTAGCATTTGTAGGATCTACAGTGCCACCACGTGCTTCATTGTTACGTCCGTAACCGCCACGGAAGAATACCATGTTGTCTTTCTCTTCTTTACCGTGATGACCTTCATGTTTGACGCTGTTCATCCACTGATCTAACTCTTGAACTTTCGCTGTATCAGGGTCAACTGCGTGATGATTAGCCGCTGCTTTTAAGCCACGAATTTCAGATTGCATTGCTTGAAGTTGTGCTTCTAACGCGTCAACTTTTGCATTGCTTGTATTAGTATTAGTGTGTGAAAAAGAAGAAGTGTGTGTTTCAACTGTTTCAACGTGTGCTGCGTGTTTTGCAGCATGGTGATGGTGATGCGCTGCTGCGTGTTCGTCAGCTGATGCGTTGAATGCGAATAACGTTGCTGCAACACCTAAAGCTATTTTTGT
>OMIH01000099.1 GCA_900299045.1 Methylococcaceae bacterium | reverse complement strand
ATTAAAATCAAAAAACCTTCCATCAATTCATACGCAGGCACTTCTTGCCGAGCAAGCGTTTCTTGAAATCGCTGCCATGTGGCAATCCCTTGCTCTCTGAGCAAATGAGAACCTAGTCCCGCACTGGCAATAATCAATAAAATGGTGGGAAATGCGCCCAAAATGCTACCAACAGCGATAAGAACGTACAGTTCTACAAAAGACATCACAATAATGGCAATAAAAAGTACTCTAAAAATTTTCATAAGATTGGCATAAACAAAGTCAAAGATGGGTAACAATATAAAGGCAATGTCGACTATTTTCTAGGATAATATCGCTTTTCTCTTATTTTTGTGAAATCTATGACAACTAAGGCTTACCAAGTCATTTTATGCACGTTTCCCGATAGCGATTTAGCAAGACAATGCGCTCATGCGTTAATTGAGCGACAATTAGCGGCTTGTGTGAATATTTTGCCTTCAATCACGTCTATTTATGCGTGGGAAGGGAAAATTGAAACAGCGCAAGAGCACTTGTTGCTGATTAAAATACCCGAACAGAATTACGTCATCATTGAAGATTTTATAAAACAACATCATCCCTACGATGTACCTGAAATTATCGCGTTGCCTATTGAACGCGGTTTGCCTGATTATTTACAGTGGATTACAAGTTCATGTCACGTTATGTCTTAATCATTATCATCGCGTTAGTATCGTTTGCGAATACGCCTCTTGTTTCTGCTCAACAGCAAGCGAAATCGCTTGAAGAAATGGTGCTTAGTGCATCGGAAGTGAAGTTAAATTTATTTGCCGATGAATTACTTCAACCAGAACAAGCGTTTGAGTTTTCAGCGAATATTAAAGATGGTAATACACTTTATGTGAATTGGGAAATTGCACCTAATTACTATTTATATCGAGAAAAAATTAAGCTGGAATTGCGCGATGCCAATGGCGTGAGGCTAGGTGATTATTCGATTCCAAATGGTTTACCAAAAAATGATGAAGCCTTTGGAAAAGTGGAAATTTTTTATGAGGGATTGCATTTTGATGTGCCGCTACTGCGTGACAATTCGGGTGAGCAAACATTAACGCTCGTTGTGAGTTTTCAAGGATGCGCTGATCGTGGCGTGTGTTATCCGCCCATGACCAAAGAAGTTACGTTGAATTTACCCGTCGCACAAACCGTTAGTGCCTTGCCAGAAGAAACAGAATCCGAGCAAAATCACATTGTGAGTACACTCACGCAAGGGAATTTTGCGTTAACGTTAATCAGTTTTCTAGGGTTTGGTTTATTGCTGGCGTTTACACCGTGTATTTTTCCGATGATTCCTATTTTATCGGGCATTATTGTGGGGCAACGCGGCACGCAACGCGCCTTTTTACTGTCATTGAGCTATGTCATTGCCTCATCGTTAATGTATACCGTTTTTGGTGTGCTAGCGGCTATTTTTGGGCAAAATCTGCAAATGATGTTTCAACATCCTTGGATTATTGCTGTTTTTAGCGGCATTTTCGTGTTACTTGCGCTGTCGATGTTTGATTTTTTTATAATAGGCTTACCCGAAAAATTTACCACTAAATTCTATCATTCAAGCCATCAACACCATGACGGTTTTGCCGGTGCTGTCATGATGGGCGCATTGTCGTCGTTGATTGTAGGACCTTGCGTAGCGCCTCCTTTAGCTGGGGCGTTAATTTATATCGGACAAACCGGTGACGTATTACTGGGCGGTTGTGCTTTATTTATGCTTGGTTTTGGTATGGGTTTACCACTGCTTTTACTTGGCGTATCTGCTCAAAAATATCTACCCAAAGCAGGGGCGTGGCTCAATGCCATTAAAAAGGGGTTTGGGGTGGTTATGCTCGGCATGGCAATTTGGCTACTGAGTCGTATTCTGCCTGCCTCTGTGACGTTATTTTTATGGGCAATCTGGCTCATTATTCCCGCTATTTATCTCAATGCGCTCGATACCCTGCCTGAGTCGAAAACATCGTGGCAGATGTTTTGGAAAAGTATTGGCGTAATCATGCTGATTTGTGGAACGCTGATGCTTATTGGTGTGAGTTTGGGGGGAGGCAATCCACTACACCCCTTGCAAAGTTTAAGTGAGCAAAATAATGGTGAAAATAGTGCTGGTTTGGTATTTGAGCGTATCAGCTCCATTGACGAATTAGACATGAAATTAGCGCAAGCAAACGCGAAACATCAACGGGTGATGCTGGATTTTTATGCAGATTGGTGTATTTCATGTAAAGAAATGGAAAGCCAAACGTTTACTGATAATAAGGTGAAACAAGCATTAGTGAATATTGTGCTGTTGCAGGTGGATGTGACGAGTAACACAGAAGCGGACAAGGCGTTGCTAGCACATTTTAATTTAGTTGGACCGCCAGCCATTTTATTCTTTAATGACAAGCAAGAAGAGAAGCGACATCGCGTCATTGGCTACCAAGACGCAACAACGTTTTTAACGTCGTTGCGTCTTGCGTTGCATTAAGACATTATAACGCGCTAATTTTAGCGTGTTGTGACTCCAAGCTATGTAATAGCGATTGCATGTCGGCGAGTTTCGCGCGTTCTTTTTCGAGAACGTCCGCAGGGGCTTTATCCACAAAAGCAGGATTATTTAATTTTCCTTCAACGCGTGGTAAATCGTTGCGTACTTTTTGAATTTCTTTATCAAGACGCGCGAGCTCCGCTGTTTTATCAATTAATCCCGCCATCGGAATTAAAATTTGCATCTCGCCAACTAGCGCGATAGCCGATTCAGGGGCGGTATCCTCTGCATTAAGCCACGTCACACTTTCCAAACGTGCTAATTTTTGTAAATACACACGATTGATATCAAGACGTTGTGCATCTTGCGTAGAGCCATTTTGCAATAAAACAGGTAGCGGTTTGCTTGGCGCAATATTCATTTCACCACGAATACGACGCACACCCAAAATCACCGCCATTAACCAATCTGTTGCATCAATGGCATGCGCATCAATTTGAGAATCATCGGCAAAGGGGTAAGGTTGCAACATAATGGTGTCGCCTTCAATACCCGCAAGCGGCGCAATACGTTGCCAAATTTCTTCCGTAATAAATGGCATGATGGGATGTGCTAAACGCAATATTGTTTCCAATACGTGCAATAACGTTTTTCGCGTACCGCGTTGCAAATTTTCGTTATCGGATTGCAACGATACTTTTGCGAGTTCTAAATACCAATCGCAGTATTCGTTCCATGTAAATTCATAAAGCGCGTGAGTGGCTAAATCGAAACGATAATGGTCAATAGCGTGGCTAGTGGTCGCAATGACTTGATGTAAACGCGATACAATCCAGCGATCCACGAGTGAAAATTCACATTCGCCCGTTAAACCACAATCGTGTTCTTCCGTATTCATAAGAACATAACGCGCGGCATTCCACAATTTATTGCAGAAATTGCGGTAACCTTCGGTTCTTGCTAAATCGAAGCGAATATCACGCCCTGTTGAGGCAAGTGACGCAAAGGTGAAACGCAGTGCATCGGTGCCGTAGGATTGAATGCCATCGGGAAATTGTTTGCGCGTGGCTTGTTCGATTTTTTTCTGCAAATGCGGTTGCATCATACCCGATGTCCGTTTAGCCACGAGGGTTTCTAAATCAATACCGTCAATAATATCGATAGGGTCGAGTACATTGCCTTTGGATTTCGACATTTTTTGCCCTTCGGCATCGCGTACTAAACCGTGAATATAGACTTCTTTGAAGGGCACTTCGCCACGGAATTTGAGCCCCATCATAATCATTCTAGCCACCCAGAAGAAAATGATGTCAAAGCCTGTTACTAAAACGCTGGTAGGATAAAAGGTTTTTAAATAATCAGGTTCATTTTTGCCATCCCAACCCAATGTTGAGAACGGCCAAAGCGCGGATGAAAACCAAGTATCGAGTACATCCTCATCTTGTTTTAATGGGTAATCTGCGGGCAAATGGTGTTTTTCACGAATGTCTGCTTCGCTACTGCCAACGTACGTATTGCCTTTGTCGTCATACCACGCTGGAATACGGTGTCCCCACCAAATTTGACGTGAAATACACCAATCTTGGATATTGCGCATCCAATCAAAATAGGTATTTTTCCAATTATCGGGCACAAATTTAATGTCGCCATTTTCAATAGCAGCAATGGCGGGCGCGGCAAGTGGTGCAACTTTGACATACCATTGATCGGTCAACAACGGCTCAATCACGCTTTGACTACGATCACCACGCGGCACCATCAATTTATGATCAACAATTTTTTCGAGCAAACCAGCGGCTTCAAAATCCGCGATAATTTGTTTACGCGCCTCAAAGCGATCAAGACCACGGTATTTTTCGGGAATCAGTGCATCGTCGTGAATGCTGGCATTGACCGTTAAAATATTGATTAGACCACCGTGTGGCAAATCTTGCATGGCAGATGTGTGGCGATGGCGTGTCCACACGTCGTAATCGTTAAAATCGTGGGCGGGTGTAATTTTGACGCAACCCGTTCCAAATTCGGGATCAACATAATCATCGGCAATAATGGGAATGCGACGACCTGTTAAAGGTAGCTCTACAAATTCCCCTAGCAAATGCTGGTAGCGCTCATCTTTTGGATTAATCGCCACGGCTGCGTCACCGAGCATAGTTTCAGGACGCGTTGTCGCTACAATTAAATGCCCTTGACCATTGGAAAGCGGGTAGCGTAAATGCCACATAAACCCGTTTTCTTCCTCAGAGAGCACTTCTAAATCTGACACGGCTGTATGGAGCACAGGATCCCAATTAACGAGTCGTTTACCTCGATAAATTAAACCTTCGCGGTAAAGCTCAATGAACACGGCTTGCACCGCATCGGACATGCCTTCATCCATGGTAAAGCGCTCACGCGACCAATCCAGTGACGAGCCCATACGACGTAATTGACGCGTAATGGTGCCGCCGGATTCTTCTTTCCATTCCCAGATTTTTTCAATAAATTTTTCACGACCAAAATCGTGACGGGTTTTTCCTTGCGCATTACATAAACGCTCAACCACCATTTGCGTCGCAATGCCTGCGTGGTCGGTGCCCGCTTGCCAGAGCGTGTTGCAGCCTTTCATGCGATGATAGCGAATGAGGGCATCCATAATGGTATCTTGAAAGGCGTGTCCCATGTGTAAACTGCCCGTCACATTGGGTGGGGGGATCATAACGCAATAAGGATCGCCTTTTCCGCTAGGGGCAAAGTATTGTTTATCTTCCCACGTTTGATACCAACGTTGTTCAATAATGTGCGGTGAATACGTTTTTTCCATGAGACTGTGTTTCCTTCAATTTTAAAAAGTAAATGTGTGTTAGGGGGCGCTGTATTAAACAAAAAATTTACTGACGTTGCCAAGTGTTTTGTAAATGCCCCAAGCAAGTGGCAACCCTACAACGCACCATGCCGTGAGTACAAGAATCAGTGGTGTTGATTTTACCATGTCATCGGTTTCGCCCATTTCTTCTTGATGCTTTACGTCACGCGCATGATGTTTTTCTTCAGCGAGTTCTTGAGGCGACATGAACCATTTTTCAGCAACAGGTGAAATAAGCAAATTACAAATAAGACCAATCATTAAAAGACCAGCCAAAATCCAAAGGGTTTGGTTATACACTTGCTCACGCGGTAGACCTAAACTGAGTTGATAATCACGCATATAATTCACAATCACAGGACCTAAAATGCCAGCGGTTGCCCATGCGGTGAGGAGTCTGCCGTGAATAGCGCCTACCATTTGTGTGCCAAATAAATCAGCTAAATAAGCCGGAACGGTGGCAAATCCGCCCCCGTACATGCTGAGAATAAGGCACATCGCACTAATAAAAAAGAGTTTATCGCCCGCTAAAGCGCTGTTTGCCGCGCTCAAATAGAGTGCGCCACCGATGACAAAGAAAATGAAAAACGTCAATTTACGTCCTAATTTGTCCGATAAACTGCCCCACAAAAAACGTCCACCGATATTAAATAAACTCAGCAGTGCGGTGAAACCGGCTGCGACAGCGGCAATGGCGGCAAGTTCGGGTTTATCGAGTTCGCTGTAGGTTTTCTCAAGACCGATGAGTTTTCCCCCAAAGACTTCTTGTAGCATAGGGGAGGACATCCCAATCACGCCAATCCCCGCACTGATGTTCATACATAACGCGCCCCATAGCAGCCAAAACTGCTTAATTTTAAAAATATGTTTAACGTGAACATGGTGTGGCGTGACCATTTTTTTATGCGAATGCAGTTGTGATGGATTCCAATGCGCTGGATGCCAACCCGAAACAGGGAGCCGATACGTGAGGGCGCCACTCATCATGAAAATGAAATAAATACCCGCCATCGTCACAAATGTTTGCATCACGCCCACATCGGTTTCACTGGCAAAATGCCCCATGAGTAACGTAGCAAGCGGTGAGCCAATCATGGCACCGCCGCCAAATCCCATAATTGCCATCCCTGTTGCCATGCCACGTTTATCGGGGAACCATTTAATCAACATCGACACCGGTGAAATATACCCAAGACCTAGACCAATGCCACCAATAACCCCAGAGCCAAGTAGCATGAGCCAGAATTGGTGGGTATAAATGCCTAAAGCAGAGAGGAGCATACCACCACACCAACAAAGCGTACTGACAACGCCAGCACGACGCGGTCCTACATGTTCAAGCCATCCGCCCCAAAGCGCTGCCGACGAGCCTAAAAAAACAAAAAAGAGCGTGTACATCCAACCTAACGTGGAAATCTTCCAGTCACACGTGGTAATAAACAGTTCAGCGAAAAAATTGACGTCAGAAGGGCACGCAAGGCTTTGCTTGACGCCAATGGCTCTTGAAAGCGGTAGCCAAAAAACGGAAAATCCATACGCCATGCCAATACATAAATGTACCGCAAGCGCGGCAGGCGGCATCAGCCAGCGATTGAAACCCGCACCCGCTATGGTGTGTTTTTTGTCTAGGAAATCAAACATGTGTAACTCATTGCGTTTTGTATTAAATGGAAAGAACCAGTTTGCCAGTCGTGTGACCTGCTTCTATTAAATCATGAGCGCGTGAAGCATGTTCAAGAGGAAGTACCTCACTGACATGAATGTTCAATTTACCCGCATCAATTAAATCGGCACATTTTTTGAGGAGTTCAACGTGTTTATCGCGTGCTGAATCCAAATCACGCAGCATAGGGGTGAGCATCAATTCAAAACCGATGAGTAAATTACGCAGTCGCGCTTCGCTTAAATCCAAATGTGACGCATCGAGAATAGTGATTAAACGCCCAAAATGCGCAGTACAGCCAATGCTGAGTTTGAACACATCGCTGCCCACGGTATCAAACACTAAATCCGCGCCACGATATTGCGTTAAACGATTGACTTCATCGGTGACATTGCTTGTGTTGTAGAAAACGATGTCGTCAGCGCCCAGTGCTTTGACAAATTCCGCTTTTCTCGTTGAACTCACCGTGGTAATAACGTGAGCACCCGCCATTTTAGCGAGTTGAATAGCAACATGACCCACGCCACCGGCGCCAGCGTGAATAAGTACGGTTTGCCCTGCTTGCAAATTGCCTCGTTCAAATAACGCATTCCACGCCGTGATTAACACTAAAGGCGCAGCCGCAGCTGTTTCAAATGAAACGGAGGTAGGCATCAAACTCGCCCAACGCGAATCGATAACGGTATACTCTGCATAATTGCCTTGTTCACGCCCAAGACCGCCATGACAAAACCACACTTTGTCGCCAATCTTGAACTGCGTGACATCGGCGCCTACCTCAACCACTTCTCCCGCCCCATCGCATCCTAATACGGCAGGTAACGTGGCATTGGGATAAAACAACCCATTGCGACGTACTTTTGTATCAACAGGATTCACGCCAGCGGCGTGCAGGCGCACTTTTATTTGAGTTGGATGGTGAATGGTGGGTGGCGTAAGTGTTTGCTCAACGAGAACGTCACTTTCACCGATAGCTGTCATAACAATGGCTTTCATGTTGGTACTCTTTTTGTGATGGGGTTTTAACTAATTGATGTGTGGGCGCAATGTGCTACCACCCACACGAATAGCGATTTAATGATTGAGGAGCAGTGTGCCGACACCTTGATCGGTAAATAATTCAAGCAATACGGCATGATTAACGCGACCATCAATGATGTGAACGCTAGTGACGCCACCTTGCAGCGCATCGGTTGCGCAACGTGTTTTAGGAATCATGCCTTCAGAAATCGTACCATCAGCAATGAGGTCATCAATGTCTACAAGTGACAGTCCCGTGAGCAGTTCACCTTGTTTATCCAAAATACCAGCGGTATTGGTGAGTAAAATGAGTTTTTCGGCGTTGAGTTCTTCAGCAATTTTGCCTGCAACTAAATCCGCATTGATATTATACGATTCACCATTTTCACCTACACCAATAGGCGCAATAACCGGAATAAAATCACTATCGGCTAGCATATCCAGTACAGCAGTATCAATCCCCGTCACTTCACCTACATGACCTAAATCAATAATTTCGGAGGCTTCATTATCAACGCTGTTTTTTTTGAGTTGGATTTTTTTAGCGCGAATAAAATTACCATCTTTGCCTGTTAACCCCACTGCTTTGCCACCATGTTGATTGATGAGATGCACAATTTCTTTGTTCACCAGTCCGCCGAGCACCATTTCAACCACATCCATTGTTTCACTGTCGGTAACACGCATACCATCAATAAAACCCGTTTCTTTACCAATTTTTTTGAGTAAATTGCCAATTTGCGGTCCCCCACCGTGAACGACAATAGGGTTTAAACCAACTAATTTCATCAGCACAATATCGCGGGCGAAACTGTGTTTCAAATCGTCATCAATCATCGCATTGCCGCCAAATTTGACAACGATGATTTTGTTTTTGAACCGCCGAATATAAGGTAGGGCTTCGGTGAGTACACTGGCGATTTGATGCGCTGATTTTTGTTGTATAGTCATTTTAAAACCGTTAATTAACGATGTTGAGAAGGTAAATCACGTTGTGTAGAGCCGCGATAGAGTTGACGCGGACGACCAATGCGTTGCTCAGGATCAGCAATCATTTCATCCCAATGTGCAATCCAGCCAATCGTGCGACCCATGGCGAAAATTGCAGTGAACATATTGGTTGGAATACCCAATGCGTGAAGGACAATGCCAGAGTAAAAATCCACATTGGGGTACAATTTTTTAGCGACAAAATAGGGGTCTTCGAGTGCAATACGCTCAAGTTCTAGCGCTAATTTAAACATGGGGTCATCAGCTAATTTCAATTCTGCTAATACATCGTAGCAAGTTGCTCGCATCAATTTTGCACGTGGGTCATAATTTTTGTAGACACGATGACCAAATCCCATTAAACGGAAGGGGTCGTTTTTATCTTTTGCACGTTCAATAAATCGGGGAATGTTTGATACATCGCCGATTTCTTCTAGCATATTGAGGACAGCCTCGTTTGCGCCCCCATGCGCCGCGCCCCAAAGACAAGCAATCCCCGCTGTAATGCAGGCATAAGGATTAGCGCCACTTGAGCCAGCAAGACGCACGGTGGATGTTGACGCATTTTGTTCATGGTCTGCGTGCAGAATGAGAATGCGCTCAAGCGCATTGACTAAAACCGGATTTTGCACATAATCATCGCAAGGAGTCGCAAACATCATGCGCATGAAGTTTTCAACGTAGCTTAATTTGTTGTTTGGATACATAAACGGCAAACCAATGCTGTATTTGTAACACATGGCTACAATGGTTGGCACTTTTGCAATTAACCGAATCGCGCTTAAATCACGATCTTTTTTGGATTTAATATCGAGTGCGTCATGGTAGAAAGCAGACAACGCCCCCACAACGCCCACCATAATTGCCATAGGATGCGCATCACGACGAAATCCTTTGAAAAAGTTGGTCAACTGGTCATGTACCATCGTGTGCATGGTAATGTTGTCCTCAAATGCGGCAAGGCTTTCTGGACTAGGCAACTCCCCGTGCAAAAGTAAATGACAAACTTCAAGGAACGTACAGCGCTCGGCGAGTTCTTCAATGAGGTAGCCACGATAAAGCAATATGCCTTCCTCGCCATCGATATAAGTTATCGCAGAAGTACAGCTAGCAGTTGACGTAAATCCGGGGTCGTAGGTAAACAATCCGGTTTGTTTATACAAGGCTTGAACATCGATCACATCCGGCCCGATAGTTCCTTGCAAAACGGGTAATTCACAAACGACTTGTGAATTCTCATTTGTTAAAGTAAGTGTGCGATTTTCGGTCATGATTTTTTCTCGATTTAATTTCAATACACTCGATAAGAAATGCCAAATAAAGTTTAGCGGTGTGCACCTGCAACCGCTTCTTGAGCGAGTTGCGTGACTTTGTCCCATTCTTTGTTTTTGACGACGTCTGCAGGTGCAATCCAAGAGCCACCCACGCAAGCCACGTTACTGAGTTTGAGATACTCGTTGTAATTGGCGAGTGAAATACCGCCTGTTGGACAAAAAGTCACATGAGGAACAGGACCCGCGATGGCTTTTAACATGGGGAGCCCCCCCGCATTTTCAGCTGGGAAAAATTTGAAATGATCAAAACCGTATTCCATGCCAAGCATCAGTTCAGATAAACTGGAAATACCTGGAATCAGGGCAATGGTACTGTGCTGTGCGGCAGATAATAGTCGTGGTGTTAAGCCTGGGCTAATAGCAAATACAGCGCCCGCTTCTTCTGCTGCATCTAATTGTTGCGGCGTTAAAATAGTGCCAGCACCGACAATAGCGCCACTCACTTCTTGGCTAATTCGACGAATTGACTCTAAAGCGGCTTCTGTGCGTAATGTAATTTCAAGAACACGGATGCCACCGGCAACTAACGCTTTTGCCAACGGAACGGCATTGTCTGTATCATCAATAACCATCACTGGCATGACAGGACTTGCATTGAGGACATTTTTTGGCTGAATTTTCCACTGTGCTTTATACATAAGTTAACTCCGGTTTGATTTGTGGTGATATAAAGAATAAGTTATCGGCATAGATGATGCTATTATCGCAGAATTCGACGATTATTGCAGTTACAATACAACAAAAACGCGGTCAATTCGTAAAATGACGTGAAATTCTATTGAATTTTAAGCGTATTCGTTTTACCTGCGCTTTCTGCGTTAAAATTCGCTGTAATGTATCTTTAATAGACTTTATTTTCATAAAAAACATATTCGACTATGACAACGCTGCCTCAAAAAAATACGCCTCCACGCTGGTTACTTGCAGAATTAACCTATGCTTGTCCGCTACAATGCCCGTATTGTTCAAATCCGCTTGACTACACAAAATATAAGTGCGAATTAAGTACGGAGGATTGGAAGCGTGTTCTCACGCAAGCGCGAAAAATGGGGGCGGTGCAGTTGGGGTTTTCAGGTGGTGAGCCGCTGACGCGCCCTGATTTAGTTGAACTCGTTGCTCATGCGCGTGATCTGGGTTATTACACCAATTTGATCACATCCGGTTATGGTTTAACCGAAGATAAAATTGTTGAGTTGAAATCGGCTGGACTTGATCACATTCAAGTGAGTATTCAAGCAAGCTCACAAGAATTAAACGACCATATTGCAGGTACAGCCTCGTTTGAACATAAACAAAAAGTCGCTCAATTAGTCAAAAAGCACGGCTATCCCATGGTGCTTTGCGTCGTAATTCATCGGGAAAATATTCATCAAATGCCTGAAATATTGGCAATGGCGCAAACCCTTGGCGCGGATTATTTAGAGCTAGCTAACACGCAATATTATGGCTGGGCGCATATTAATCGAAATTTACTGTTACCCACAAAAGAGCAATTCGACAAAGCAGAAGCCATTGCCCAAGCCTTCAAAGAAGAGGTCGCGGGAACAATGAAAATTTATTACGTTGTCCCCGATTTTTATGAAGAGCGTCCAAAAGCGTGCATGAACGGTTGGGCGACGACGTTTTTAACGATTGCCCCTGATGGCGCGGCGTTGCCCTGTCATTCTGCGCGTGATTTACCGAATTTTGATTGCCCGAATGTGAACGACTTTAGCGTTTCAGAGATTTGGCATGAATCAAAAGCCTTTAATTTCTTCCGCGGTTTTGAATGGATGCAAGAGCCGTGTCGCAGTTGCGACGAAAAAGCAAAAGACTTTGGGGGGTGTCGCTGTCAAGCGTATTTATTGACAGGGGATGCCAGCGCAACCGATCCCGTCTGCAGTAAATCCCCAAAGCATGGAGTCATTGATGAATTGATTGCAACAGCGCGAGCATCCGCTTTAGCCGGTGATGAAAAACCGTTAGTCTTTCGTAACAGTAAAAATTCACTGAAATAAATGCGATAAACAGTAACGCTTTTGCTTATCTTGTCGATAGACGATTTTGGTGCATCGTTACTATTTTACCCCTTTCTCTCCATCGCACTCTGACAAGCCAAACAATATTTACAGGCAATCGCCTTGCGACGACTTTCAGGAATGGGCTCACCACATTCTTCACATTCGAGCGCGGATTCACCGGTGTAAACCGATTTCCGCGCTTCTTGAATGAATAATTCAGTCATTTTATCCATACGCTCAATAATCGCGTCCGTGCCACCTGCCCATGCTACTGACATTTCAATTTCTCCTTTGGTTATTCTTGCATGGCTCGCGCTACCGCTTCAGCTACTTTAATACCGTCAATCGCGGCAGATAAAATCCCCCCTGCATACCCTGCACCTTCACCGGCTGGATAGAGTCCTTGCGTGTTTATGCTTTGAAACTTTTCATTGCGTTTGATGCGAATAGGCGAGGATGTGCGCGTTTCAACGCCCGTTAATAGCGCATCGTGCATAGCAAACCCGTTGATTTTTTTGTCAAACGCTGGCAGTGCTTCGGTAATTGCGTCGATAGCATAATTGGGTAGGGCGCTACGTAAATCTCCCAATTTCACCGATGGCGCATACGAGGGTTGAACACTGCCAAAAGCGGTCGATGGACGATTAGCGAGAAAATCACCGACGAGTTGCGCAGGTGCTGCGTAATCTTCACCACCCAGTAAAAAGGCTTGACGTTCCCAATGACGCTGTAAATCGACACCGGCTAACACATGTTGTGGATAATCTATTTCCGGTGAAATGCCGACCACAATCGCGCTGTTTGCGTTGCGCTCATTGCGTGAATATTGACTCATGCCGTTAGTGACTACGTGACCTTCTTCAGAGGTTGCTGCCACGACAGTGCCTCCTGGGCACATACAAAAACTGTAAACGGAGCGTCCATTTTGACAATGATGGACTAATTTATAATCTGCCGCCCCAAGCAGTTTGTGCCCCGCATTTTGACCAAAACGACATTGATCAATCAAAGATTGCGGATGTTCGATACGAAATCCCATCGAAAAAGGTTTGGCTTCCATGTAAACGCCATTTTTTTGTAGCATGGAAAACGTATCGCGTGCGCTATGTCCAATAGCAAGCACCACCTGTGCGCTTTCGATTATCTCTCCGCTGGTGAGCTTCACGCCTTGTACTTGATTGTTTTCAATTAAAATATCCTCAACGCGCTGCTCAAAACGTATCTCACCGCCTAACGATTCAATGGTTGCGCGAATTTCCTCCACCATTGAAACTAAGCGAAATGTCCCAATATGCGGTTTACTCAAATAGAGAATTTCAGGTGGTGCACCGGCTTTAACGAATTCTTCAAGTACTTTACGCCCATAATGATTAGGGTCTTTAATTTGTGTATAGAGTTTGCCGTCTGAGAACGTGCCCGCGCCCCCTTCACCAAACTGAACATTGGATTCTGGATTAAAGACACGTTTTCGCCAGAGCGCAAAGGTATCTTTAGTGCGTTCACGAACAGATTTACCACGTTCGAGCATAATGGGTTTGAATCCCATTTGTGCTAAAATTAGCGTTGCAAGTAAACCACAAGGTCCTGCTCCGATAATGATAGGGCGTGTTTTCTCTCTCTCTTTGGCGTGCGTGACGAATTGGTATTGCGTATTTGGCGTTGCACTAATACGCGGATCATTGGCAAGAGATGAGAGAATATCGGCTTCGTTTGTAACCTCCACATCGATTGTGTACACCATAAAAATCGTGTCACGTTTACGCGCATCGTGCCCTTGGCGAAAAATATGATAACGAATAAATTTATCTAAACTAATGTTTAGCCGATAAAGGATCGCTGACTCTAAATCGGATGGTGTATGGTTAAGTGGGAGCTTAATTTCAGTAATTCTTAGCATGAATGAGTAATAAGTTGAGGTAGCAATTGAAAGAGGATTGATGCGTCGTAAATCGCTTATTTTCGTTATTGTTATAATCCGTTTGTCGGTTTGTTTTTGATATTGTAAAATGATTGTTAAGCAAGAACACGCCGCATAAATGAATTTTAATTAAATTAAAAGTAAGTCTTAGGAAAATAAAATGGGTATATCACCAGAAATATTACAAAAAAAGATTCTTATTGTTGATGATGCTGCGTCAATGCGCACGTTAACCAAGGCTATTTTGCGCGAAGCCGGTTTTACCAATGTGTTTGACGTACCCGGTGGTCGTGAGGCATTAGCTAAAATGGCGCAAATTAAAGTCAATATTGTTATTTGTGATTGGAATATGCCTGGAATGAGTGGCATTGAGTTATTCCAAGCGGTTAAAAAAGATCCCAAGTTAGCGGTTCCACCTTGGATTATGTTGACGTCATCTTCTGAAGGCGAAAAAGTAAAAGAAGCGATTTCGGTTGGCATCACTTCGTACATCGTCAAACCGTTCAAACCCGATAATCTAGTGACACAAATTGTCAATAAACTTAAAACAGCTGGTGAATAAAGCGCACTAAAAACAAATCACAGCAGTCTTAACTGCTGTGGTGATGTTTTGCTAATCGCTTAAACGCGTTTCATCACTCTGCTTCATCCACTTCCACCGCAACAGCGTAGTTGCACTCTTTTTGTGGACAGACTTTCTCAACACCACGACGTTTACTTTCTTTTTGTGTCAGCACAGGCCAATGACAAGAAGGGCACGCTTCATTTAGCGGTGCATTCCACAGCGCATAGTCGCAACTTGGGTAATTTTCGCACGAATAAAACAATTTACCATTGCGTGATTTGCGTTTAAAAATTTGTCCTTTTTGGCATTTTGGACAAGTCACCCCTGTGTCTTGAGGCTTTTCAAGCGGTTCAATATAGCG
The DNA here is from genome assembly GCA_900299045.1 of Methylococcaceae bacterium. GTDB lineage: Bacteria > Pseudomonadota > Gammaproteobacteria > Methylococcales > Methylomonadaceae > UBA10906. Next base: position 547 of record OMIH01000099.1, on the reverse strand, counting down.
ACACGTGGGATACGCACTACAGCCAATGAATTTACCATAACGACTATTTTTATATACGAGTGTTGACTGGCATTCGGGGCACGCGTGATCTTCAACTGTTTCAGGCTCGGCTTGCGCGGAATCAGATAAATTACGTGTATAAGTACACGTTGGGTAGTCTGTACAGCCAATAAAGCGCCCATTGCGTCCGAGGCGAATAGATAAACCTTTTCCACACAGCGGACACGCTTCGTCAATGGCTTCTTGCGTCACATCTTTGCGTTGTACGGAACTTTCTTTTTCGTGTACTAATTCACCAAACGGTTTCCAGAAACTGCGCATGAGGGGAATCCATTCTTTTTCACCACGCGCTACCGCGTCCAAATCATCTTCTAAATTTGCGGTAAAACTGTAATCAACGTATTTGGTAAAATGATCAGTTAAGAACTTATTGACAATACGTCCGACATCGGTGGGGTGAAAGCGTTTTGTTTCGAGTGTGACGTATTCACGATTTTGCAGCGTTGAAATAATCGACGCATACGTTGAGGGGCGACCAATACCATGT
>OMIH01000098.1 GCA_900299045.1 Methylococcaceae bacterium | reverse complement strand
ATTTTTTGTGTCAAAATCAACACATATTTTCAATTTATTTATTATTTTTGGGAAATTACTTTATGAAACGCATCTTTTTATTTTTAATCACCAACCTAGCGGTTATGCTAGTTATCGGGATTATTTTTAATGTATTGGGATTACACAGTTCACTTGCTGCCAATGGCGTTAATTTAGATTTGACGAAATTACTGATGATGTCCGCCATTATTGGCTCTTCAGGGTCGATCATTTCGCTATTGATGTCAAAATGGTCAGCAAAAAGTGCCATGGGCGTTCACGTCATCGAGCAACCACAAAATCAAACCGAGCAGTGGCTCGTCAATATCGTAGCTCGTCAAGCACAACACGCGGGAATTGGCATGCCCGAAGTCGGTATTTTTCAATCTGATGACTTAAATGCGTTCGCTACGGGGGCAAATAAAGACAATGCGCTGGTTGCTGTCAGCACGGGTCTACTTCGCCAGATGAATCAAGATGAAATCGAAGCCGTCGTCGGTCATGAAATTAGCCACGTTGCTAATGGTGACATGATTACCATGGCGCTGATGCAAGGGGTTGTGAATACCTTTGTTTACTTCTTTGCAACAGTCATTGGACACGTTGTTGATAAAGTTATTTTAAAAAATGAAGAACGTGGTTATGGCGTCGCTTATTACGTGACACAAATGGCAGCGCAAATTATTTTGGGCATATTGGCATCTATGCTCACGATGTGGTTCTCACGTTACCGTGAATTTCGCGCAGATGCAGGCGGTGCTAATTTAGCGGGTCGTGAAAAAATGATCAATGCACTACGCGCTCTACAACGTGCACACGAACCCGAAGCGCTTCCCGGTCAACTTGCTGCATTTGGTATCAACAGTGGCGGTAGCATGATGAAGTTGTTTATGACCCACCCTCCTCTTGAAGAACGTATTGCGGCATTGCAAAATCTTCGTTAAATAAAACAAACTGGTGCGAGGTTGACACAACTCGCACCTTTTCGCTTTTTACAAAATAGATAAAAAATCATGAGTATTTCACTTTCAAATCGAGTCAACGCAGTTAAACCTTCTCCAACATTAGCCATCACAGCAAGAGCGGCACAAATGCGTGCTGCAGGTAAAGATATTATTGGTCTTGGCGCAGGTGAACCTGATTTTGATACCCCAGATTTCATTAAACAAGCGGCGATTGAAGCCATTAACAAAGGGTACACAAAATACACACCCGTTGATGGTATTGCAAGTTTGAAAACAGCTATTATTGATAAGTTCAAAAAAGATAATGGATTAAGCTACACGCCTAAACAAATTTTAGTGTCTTGTGGTGGCAAACAAAGTTCATTTAACCTCACTCAAGCATTATTAAATGCGGGAGATGAAGTCATTATCCCCGCACCTTATTGGGTATCTTATCCCGATATGGTCATTTTAGCGGACGGCGTACCGGTTATCATTGAAACTAAACAATCCGAACATTTCAAAATAACACCAAAACAGCTTCGCGCAGCAATTACATCGAAAACACGATTGATTTTTATCAATAGTCCATCAAACCCCTCTGGTATCGCTTATACGTTAGCGGAATTAAAAGCCTTAGGTGATGTACTCGCAGACTACCCAAATATCGTTATTGCAACCGATGATATGTATGAGCATATCCTGTGGAAAACAGGTACTTTTGTAAATATGTTAAATGCACATCCCACATTCTACGACCGTACCGTTGTAATGAATGGTATCTCAAAAGCGTATTCTATGACAGGATGGCGCATTGGTTACGCAGCCGGTCCTGAAAAATTAATTGAAGCTATGTGCACCATTCAGTCACAAAGCACATCAAACCCCACATCAATTTCTCAACATGCTGCCGTTGCAGCTTTAACAGGTGATCAACGTTTCATTCACGATATGTGCGTAGAGTTCAAAAAACGTCACGATTTTGTTGTAGCAGAATTAAATTCAATTGATGGCATTGACTGCTTGCCAACTGATGGCACGTTTTATGTTTTCCCTAATATTCAAAAATTATTGGCGCGTTTAGAGGGAATAAATGATGATTTAGCCTTTTCAGATTATTTAATTGAAAAAGCAGGCGTTGCACTGGTTCCCGGTTCGGCTTTTGGATGTGAAGGGCATATTCGTATTTCCATTGCGACAAGCATGGAAAATTTACAAAATGCACTACATCGTATTAAACAAGCTATTTAATTATTTTATTTTAAGGATTCATGTGCTGTTACTTTCTCGCACGGCAACTATTCCACTTACCATTGCTTTTTTGACATTGGCACTGCCTGGTTGTTCTGCCATGCGAAGTTATGATGGTGAACTGAGGCAAACAGTTGATTTAGTTGCCCAAGGAAATATTGATCAAGCACTTCAACTGCAAGAACAAAACAATACAAACCATGATAACGATTTACTCTATTTTTTAGAAAAGGGCGAATTGCTGCGTTTAAAAAATCAATACAATGACAGTGTCGCAACATGGCTTTCAGCGGATACATTAGTCAATGAATGGGAAAATGAAGCCAAAATTCGTGGCGGTGCGATTCTTGATAACATAGGCGCAATACTGCTCAATGATAAAACACGCCGCTATGATGGGCATGACTACGAAAAAGTTATGTTATCCACGCAGTTAGCATTAAATCATCTGCTCAGTGGTCATTGGGATTTAGCTCGAACAGAAATTAAAAAAACACACGAACGTGAAGCAATTATTGCACAATATCGCGCTCAAGAAATCGATGCCGTAGAAAAAGAAAGTCGCCAAAAAGGGGTTTCTACCTCATTCAAAGAGCTAAATGGGTACCCTGTCGCCACCCTTGACTCACTTGAAGTATCTGAACTCAAAAATGGTTATCAAAGTGCCTTTAGTCACTATTTGGCTGGGTTTGTGTACGAAGCGTTAAATGAACCTAGTCTGGCCGCACCAGGGTATCGACAAGCTATTGAACTTCGCCCTAATACCCAATTGCTCGAAGACGGTTTAGCGGGATTAGATCGTCGTAACAGCGACTTAAACGCGAATACAACAGATGTGTTGCTCGTGATTGAATCAGGCGCAGCACCTGCGTTGAGCTCTGTCACCATACCTATACCCGTTTTTTACAATAATCTGGGTGTCATTCCCATTTCCTTTCCTCTCTTGCATTCTGACCCCATACGAACCGCACTACCCCATAGCGTCAGTATTGACGCAGGAATACCCCAAAATGTCGTTGGCATCACCAGTTTAGATGCGATGGCAAAACGCGCATTACGCGATGATATTCCCAGCATCATGCTTCGCGGTGTGCTACGCGCTGCAGTCAAGACCGCGTCACAAAGAGCATTAATGCGTAGTGATAATGGCTATGTAAAACTCGCTGGCATTGCACTTAACGTCATGAATGTCATCACAGAATCCGCAGATGAGCGCAGTTGGCGGACATTGCCCTCTTTAATTAGTATTGCTCGATTTACATTGCCTGTGGGCAAACATACTTTTAGCGTCATGAATTCAAATGGCATTACGAGTAGTGAATCAATCAACATTGATGGTTCACACGCTTTAGTTGCCGTTCGCACATTGGGTGATCAAACTTATTGGTCACAGCCAATTTACAGCGGTCAAATGCCCGTGCGAGTTGCCCAGCCCTCACAAAAAATTGAAACGCTAGACGGTGACAAATCCACACGCATCACGCCACAAGCATCGCTCAACACACAAACAAGAAAAAACAAAACAAAAAAGAAGGTGAAAAAATGAAAGAAACCAATACAAAACGTAAAAGACACCATTTCGTTATATTCACCCCTTTATTGTTCGCCTTAAATGCCTGCGCGACAATTCCAACAGCACAAAATCCCAATAGCATCCCCGCCAAAGTAGAACAACTCGGTGAAATGTCTTATTTACGCGTTAGCAATATTGCCGCTCAAACACGCAAACAGCTTTTATTTGTTCAAGCGGAAATTAGCAATAGTGACTCCGATAATCAGCAATTATTTTATCGTTTCAAATGGCTTGATGCACACGGTTTTGTCATTGGTAACGACGACCCTTGGCAACCTTTACTCGTTTACGCGGGGCAAAAACAAACAATCAACGGTCTTGCTCCCACGCCTCAAGCAACCGATTTTAGAATTCTAGTTAGCAGTCCTGATAATACAGGGAATCCGTAAATTTTAAGAGATTTTTTATGACAAATATTATTTCAAAAAGTACTGCCATCATCGCATTATCAACCACGGTGCTATTAATCGGTTGTGCCAATCAAACGCCAAATCTACAGTCAGGTAACGTAGCGTATGGTGATAGTCAAGCCGTTGAAACACTCACAAACGAATTTGGTTCAACTGATCTGCAAAGTATCGCGCAATCGATGTCAAACTCTCTATTGCAATCCCCTGTTTTACGCGCAACAGCGCGTCCACTCGTCACGGTAGCTGACGTTAAAAACCATACTAGTGAATATATTGATACAAAAGCTATTACCGATACTATTCGCGCAAAAATGTTAAAAAGTGGTTTAGTCCGATTTGCCGTGGATACCAGTGCGATGAAAAATCAAACAGATGAATTAATTCGTCAAAATTCGGGATTGTACAAAAAAAGTCAATCGAAAAAATTAGGACAAATGGAAGGGGCTGATTTTCGCATTGAAGGTAGCATCACATCGATTGTCAAACGTGCTGATGATGTCAAAGATATTTACTATAAATTGAGTTTACAGCTCATCAATAACGAATCCGGCGTCATTGAATGGGCAGACGAAAAGGAAATTCGCAAAACTTCTAATCAATCTATGTTTTAAGGATTAACATGAATCGCCAATTTTTACGCAGTGTCACATTGCTTGCAACGATTGGGTTTCTGACATCTGCTCAGGCCATGAAAATTGCTGTGACTGATTTAACTTACGCCGAAACAGTTAACCAATACTTTCGAGATATTGATTATCATGAAAAATCGAGTGTGAAATCACAGCATACCGACAACAGTCACGAACAAGCATCTACTTCATCAACACTCAATCGTGATTCTTTCGACGCAGAATCACAAATTGACTATACAGATTCACAAGGCGCTTATAACTATATTGAATATGGTGAACTGCATAAATTTGTCGGAGATATTAAAGGCGAGCTAATTCACAGTGGTTTTCAAGTTACCCAAGCAAAACCTTACACAATGGCAAAAAATGAAAAAATTTTTGACATTATCGCTCGCATTAAAAAAGGCGACTATCCAAACGCGGATTATGTCTTGTTTGGCATCGTCAGTGACTTAGAATTTCGTGATGAAACCAACCCGATTATCGGCACAAATAACGTAGCCAATACGTTTAGTTTAATGCTTGTCGCAGAATTTAGCTTAATCAACACGAAAACGTATGAAGTTAAATCGTCTTTTAGTGCATCAGCAGAAGGTCAAGATGTGCGATTAGGCAGCTCAAATAGCCATACAGTACCTAGTCGCGGTAAAATAATCTCAGATGTGTCGCATAACATGGGCATGGAAGTTGCACAGCAAATTAATTTTCAATTAGGCAATGGAAATACTTACCCAAGTGGTGACAACGAATACAATCACGCTTTTCCATCACAGCAACCCGAAGGCGACATCATGCACTTTAGTCAATAAAAGAGGCTGTATTCGCTAAACAAAAACGCCCTAGCGTGGCTAACAACCGCTAGGGCGTTTTTTGTTTGCTTGAAAAATAAAGACCTATTTAGGCGATTTCAATTCTGCAGACATATTCCATGGTGAAAAGGGAAAAGGCAATTTTTCCGTTGAAAATGTCAAAAATAGTAAAATATGATACTCATAAATGGATAAACTGCGCCCAAAATTCACTATATTTTCATTTTTTTCGCCACTTAATAACACAAACACCAACTGCATCAAAATGACTGCCCATGCGAGCCATCGTGCAATGGTCACCACGACGGCAAAAAGTAACATCAAAAATATTCGTTTCCATGTTTGTAAGTGAGATAAATGACCGTTGATTTGCTCTTCCATTGTGATTAACCTCTGTTCATAATATCGCGTAAATCAAGTGCCGCTGCATTCGCACGCGCAATATGATTTGCCATAGACAGTGAATAATTAGCAAATAGTCCATAACCACTACCGTCTAAAACCATGGGGCTCATAATAGGTGTTAAACTATTCTCCAATTCACGAATCATGATGTCCACTGTACGCATTGCCCGTTTATCAAGCAAAATATCATGAAAATCATGCTTAACCGCACGCAAAATATGCAGCAATGCCCAACTTGCCCCACGCGCTTCATAAAATACGTTATCAATTTCAAGCCAAGGCACTTTTGTTGCACCTTTGCCGCTCGCTTCTTGAATTTCTAAGTCGGTTAAACCAGGTGAAAAATTACTACTTGAACTATTCGAACTCAAGCGCGTTGATAAATCGCCTAGACGTTTAATCACAATCTCTGTGTACTGCCATAAGTTATCCGCACGCGCGTAAAACTGTGCTTTTTTTGGCGCATTAGGATTTTGTAAGCGTTCCATATATTTATGAAGTGCTTCAATCCCTTTTTCGTATTCAGCTTCAGTGGCAGGCAGCGCCCATGAGTTAGGTTCATAGTAAAAATAAGGTTCAGCAATCGCTAGATCAGGATCTTGCTCTGATTGAGATTGATCTCGCGCAAAATGGTTTCTTAATGCCGTTGTACCGTCACGAAGCATAACGAGTGCACCAAATTCCCAACTGGTAATGTTATCAAGAAACACCCCTGGTGGAGCAATGTCATTGGTAATATACCCTCCACTTTTATGCAGTAGTGTATCGGCAATATGCGATAACGTACTGGCGTAGGTATAACCTAACGGTAAATCAACTGCAAGCGTTTCATAACTGGGTGCTGCACCTTCTTCGCTTTCCTCAGCATTCATATTCTCTGTTTTGATTGCCTCAGGGTTTGCCTGCAGAATAGCTTCTTCTAAAATGTTGAATTGCACTGGCTCTCTGCCCCACCATTGTGATAATACAAAGAGAACAAAAAGACTCGTTAACGTTAAAACACTCAAAATCCAAGCAGTGCCTCTGGATTTGATGTCTGTTATTTTTTCGCTTGCCGCCATAATTTGAACCTTGAAAGCAAATATATTTGCGTGAAAATTATTTTAAAATTAAATCACATAGTAGCAGATTTTTGCTTTTTTGGGCACGCTGAATGTGGTTAAAAAAGCTTTTTTTTCGCACGTGGATGCGCGTTATCGTAGACCTTTGCTAAATGTTCAAAGTCTAAATGCGTATAAATTTGTGTCGTACTAATACTGCTGTGCCCAAGCAATTCTTGGACAGCGCGTAAATCTTGACTAGATTGCAATAAATGACTAGCAAAAGAATGACGCAGCATGTGCGGATGAACGTGCGATTGAATACCTTTTTTGGTGCACCATTGCGCTAGACGATATTCCACACTCCGCTGACATAATCTCTCGCCCCGAACAGATAAGAACACCGCTACTTCTTGAGGAGAACGTGCTTGGCGACGTGTAAGCCAATTTTGCAATGCCTCTATTGCTTTACTGCCAATAGGTAAAATTCGCGCTTTTCCGCCTTTACCGGCTTGTACTCGCAATGATTTACCACGCAAATCGATATCAGCCAAATTGAGTTGAACCAACTCGCTTAATCGCAATCCTGATGAATAAAATAACTCAAACATGGCGACATCTCGCACATCCAAAACTGAATCAACGCCCGCATCTAGTAACCCGCCAATCTCATCAACATCGAGTGTTTTGGGTAATGTTCGAGCTTGCTTTGGTGCTTTAACATATTGAGCGGGATTGATGCTGACAATCGCTTCATTGAATAAATAGCGATAAAAACAACGAATTGCGGATAATTCACGTTGTAAACTTTTGCTACCTAACCCCCTGCGATGTCGCATTGCAATATGCTGACGAATATCCCTAGTTTGCAGTTGCTCCCATTGCTCGAATTTATTGAGTAAACAAAAAGCCACTAAATGCGCTAAATCACGTTGATAACTTTTCAGCGTATGAATCGACACGCGTTGCTCAAATTCGAGTTGTGTTAAAAAGTTGGCTAATTGTTGCTTGGCAATAGGTTGCACGTTTATTTTGAGCGTTTTGTACTATTAAACGTGTAGGAAGATACAATATTGTGTTTATTAAAACGAATCACCAAATCTTCCGAGTTACCACTACCAATCAAACTATAGGTATAGTCACCGTACGTCCAAGTTTTTAAACCATTTTCAATTCCAGTTCTCCACGGTGTACCAAATAAATTGGTAATATCTGTTTGATTACTTTCGCCAATTTTGATACTTGTCACTTGACCAGCGGGAAACTCATGCCCAACGGTCATACATGCTGTTAATAAAACCGCAGATAACATAACCATCGTATTGCGGAGAGTTTTTTGAACATTGAACTCGATGTTTTTCATGAGGTTTATCCTAAAAAATGTTACGTTTTAGTTCAAATAAAAATGGAACCCATTAAATTACTACATTAATAACGACTGAGCCGATGTGTCCAAATATAATCGGCTGATTGATAATAACTCATCACGTCGTTAACCAAATCAGCTTGTGTGTCAGGTGCAACAATATGATGCTCTCCAAGCGGATCATCAACGACATCCACTTTTTGTTGTGGCGATAAATACACTAATTTATTTTCTTTAAACAATCCTAACTTTTGATAATTGCTAATTAAAGCACGCCCTTTCTCTGGCGCAATTTTGAAAATATCTTGCCCATAAAACTGGCTTTCATACTGTAAATTGAGTAATCCAAGTAATGTAGGGGCAACATCAATTTGACTTGACAGTGTTGCATTTTCAATAGCAGGAACGTGTTTTGGTGCATAAATAAAAAGTGGAATATGATATTTATCCACCGGCAACTCTGTTTTACGCGCACTCCCTGCGCAATGATCGGCAACAACAACAAAAATCGTATTATCAAACCACGGTTTTGTTTTGGCTATTTTGATAAACTCTTGAATCGCATAATCTGTATATTTCACTGCCCCTTCACGACTCTCACCTGATGGAATATCAATTTTTCCTTCAGGGTAGGTATAAGGGCGATGATTAGTTGTGGTCATAATTTGAAAGAAAAAAGGCTTATCTTGTGCAAAATCATTATCCGCTTCTTTGAGTGTGCGATTGAAAATAATATCATCTGAAACGCCCCACGCATTTTTAAACGTCACTTCTTGAGAAGTAAATTGATTCTGATCGACAATACGATAGCCATTGCCTTCATAAAACGCATTCATATTATCAAAATATCCCATGCCGCCGTATAGAAAGGCGGTATCGTAACCACGCTCGTTTAGGACATGCCCCAAATTAAACAATTTCTCATTATCAGGGCGCTTTACAATAGATTGACCTGCTGTTGGTGGAATAGAAAGCGTTAGTGCCTCTAAACCACGAATTGTACGCGTTCCGGTGGCGTAAAAATGGGTAAATAACGCACCATCTTGAAACCACTTATCCATAAAGGGCGTAATATTTTTTTTATTACCAAATTTGGTTAAATAATCTGCACTCAAACTTTCAACTGTGATTAAAATAATATTTAATTTTTTTTCTGGTGCCTCGGCTGTAATTTGACGCTTTATGTTGTATAAACCGTCATTTGTAGCGGTCAATTGCATTTTTATTTTTTCTGATAATTGTGAATCATCGGCTAAACGATAAAATTGACGATAATTCAGCTCATTATTTCTAAATGCAGAAAAAAATTGATAGCCACCGTTTGCCGCAATTTCGTTGAGATAGGTATTTTGTGAAAATTGGTATGTGGTGCGATGAAGAGAAAAATAGCTGATAATCGGCAACGTAAACAATATGGCTGCGATCTTGAGTCTACGTGACCACTTTTCATTGTAGTAAAATGTCATTGTAACATGACGTCTAACCATCAAAAAGACGCTCAATGTTATGACGAGAATACCTGTTAATAATTTACCTAATGGATAAGATTCAACAATATTTTGAACAACTTCATGCGTATAAATTAAGTAATCTACCGCAATAAAATTAAAGCGAACCCCAAATTCATCCCAAAATGTCCATTCTGCTAAAATGAGAAAAAAGAGTCCATACAAACTAATGAAAAAGAAAACTGAAGAAATAATTTTATTGAGTGGATGTGCGTACCAACGTGTTGGCATGGCAACGAGATATAGCGCATAAGGAATTAATAAATAACTATAAAATGCACTGTCATAAATAATCCCCATCACAAAAGCGAAAAGAATTTGCTCCATTGACGTATCAATATCTGTCCATTGTTTTATCAATAGCGCCACGCGCAATAAAGCAAAAAACACGAGGTTGATAATGAAAAATAATTCCAAAATAGCAAAACGCGAACGTGACAGGATTGACCGCATCGTTAAATATCCATAAACAGCATGGGAATGCCGTAGGTTAAAATAAAATAAGTGAAAGCAAATGTAAGACTTGTGCTGATGGTATGAGCAAAAAAACGCCGCAAAATATAGGCAACAATACCTAAATACCAACTCACTAAAAAAACTGCTAGCCCAACACTAACCCACTCACGGTACTCATAGTGCATTTTTACCATCATAAAATCGAGCACTTCACACAAAATAGCTAACGTCATAATAAAATTTTCACATACAAAAATCGCTGTAAAAACACGTTGAAACAGCAAAATATTTTTTTGAAAAAATAAAAAGGTAGCTACTGATGAAAACGCCATGATAGTGCGCAACGATACTTCCAATGATCCATCGGCAAAGTCGGCAATTAATCCTTCCACAATAATGCCTGAAATGAGATAAAATAATATCGTATTATAAGAAAATGTGCTGCTTGGCATTAAGTCGGTTGGATCGGATGTAAACCAACATAATTTTAGATAAGAAAACAATAAATTCATAAGATTAAAGTAGTCGCCTAATCGTTTTTTAATAACGTAATTAAACGTGTTGCAATCACTTCACTCATTTGCGTTAAAAATAAATGCCCCATGCTAGCGTGAAAACGATTTTCATCACGACTACCAATAGCAAGTAATCCTTCCAGTTCAGTAAAGAGCATGGGAATAATCGCACAAGATTTGACTTCATTAGCATTAAAGCCAAATAGAACGCGAGCTTGCGTTAACGTTGGTTGACCACAGCGCGGTACACCATAACTTAATTCGCGTGCAAACGGCTTTAAATTTTTACTTTCTGGCGAAATAAAAATATCGTTACATTCCGCATGAGGTGTTGCTTGAATAATTCGAATCGCGGCAAAATCGGTCAAAAAATATTCAGATAAAACCAAATTAACGTTCGTCACCACATCATCAAGTGTTTTGGCATCAAGCAACGCTAAATTTAATTTGTGCATCCGATTGACCGCTGCATCGTTATCTCTAGCAATATCAATAAGCTCAATGAGCTGATTTTCCATTTCTTGATAGCGCCCACGAAATAATTCCAATTGCTTTGAAATTAAAGACACAGCGCCACCACTAGGATGTGGAATGCTTATATTTTCGAGTAATTGAATGTGCTTTACAAAAAAATCGGGGTGTTCTTGTAAATAGGCCGCCACTTGGGCGTCATCTATCGTGGCAATTTTTTCTGAAATAGGTTTTTTTAACACTTTCGGTTTGACGCTTTTTGGACTTTTCGTTTTCTTCGTGGGAGTTGATATGTTTTTCTCACTCATAATGCAATAAATCCTTCAAATACAGAAACCGCAGCGCCCGTCATCAATACAGGATATCCACGCCCTGCCCAGCTAATATCTAAATGACCACCAGCAAGTTCAACCTTTACATGGCTATCTAATAAATTTTGTTCAATGCCAATCACAACAGCCGCGCAAGCACCACTTCCACATGCTAACGTTTCCCCCGCGCCACGTTCGTAAACGCGCAATTTAATGACGTTTCGATTAACAACTTGCATAAAACCAATATTCGCGCGTTCAGGAAAAATAGCATGACTCTCAAGTGCTTCACCGACAGTTTCAACAGGCGCTGTTTTAATATCATTTACCTGCAAGACAGCATGTGGATTCCCCATAGACACCGCGCCAAACGCTTTCTCTGTTTCATTGACGTTGACCGTATAAAAACGCGATTCTTGCTCGGCAATTAAGGGAATGTCTGCGGGTAAATGGCGTGGCACCCCCATATCAACGGTAATTAAATTGTGATCGGCAAAACGTAAAACCAGCTGTCCTGATTTTGTTTCAACCACGATTTCATCTTTATCGGTTAATTTTTTATCACGCACAAATCGAGCAAAACAACGCGCCCCATTCCCGCATTGCCCCACTTCACTTCCATCGGCATTAAAAATGCGATATTTAAAATCTGCCGTAGATTGACTGGCTTGCTCAACGACTAATAGTTGATCAAAACCGATGCCTGTATGACGATTTGCCATAAAGCGAATTTTCTTAGGTGAAAGTGCGATGCGTTGATTAATTGCATCAACCACCACAAAATCATTACCAAGACCGTGCATTTTTGTAAATTTCATAAGCATTGTATTAGACTTGTGTACCACCAACAGTAATTCCGTCAATTTTAAGGGTGGGTTGACCTACACCCACTGGCACGCTCTGACCATCTTTCCCACAAGTTCCAACCCCACTATCAAGCTCTAAATCATTACCCACCATCGATACTTTTGTTAGAACATCAGGTCCATTGCCAATTAATGTCGCGCCTTTTACTGGACGAGTAATTTTACCGTTTTCAATCAAATAGGCTTCACTCGCTGAAAACACAAATTTTCCTGATGTAATATCTACTTGCCCTCCCGCAAAATTTTTCGCGTATAACCCTTTTTTGACTGATTTTATAATTTCCTCTGGATGATGTTTCCCCGCCAGCATATAAGTGTTTGTCATTCGAGGCATAGGTAAATGTGCATAAGATTCGCGCCGTCCATTTCCTGTCGAATTAACACCCATTAAACGCGCATTGAGACGATCTTGCATATAACCTTTCAATATCCCTTTTTCGATTAATAGGGTGTTTTGCGATGTTGTTCCCTCATCATCAATACTCAATGAGCCACGTCGTCCTTGAAGCGTTCCATCATCAACCACCGTGCACCATTCTGACGCAACACGCTCACCTACGCGACCACTAAATGCCGATGTACCTTTACGATTAAAATCGCCTTCTAGTCCATGCCCAATCGCCTCATGCAACAAAATCCCCGGCCAACCCGCACCCAACACCACGGTCATATTCCCCGCTGGCGCTTCCCCAGCCTCTAAATTCACAAGTGCTTGTCGAACCGCTTCTTTGGCATAATCCAGCGCCGTTTCTTTTTCGACAAATATGCCGTAATCACACCGACCACCACCGCCCATACTCCCTTGTTCACGTTTACCGTTTTCTTGAACAATTACCGTTACATTTAAACGAACAAGAGGACGAACATCCGCGAGTAAATGACCATCTTGATTGGCAACCAAAATATGTTCGTACACGCCCGATAAACTCACTATCACTTCTTCAACACGCGAGTCTAATTTTCGTGTTTGTGCATCAATTTCTTTTAACAAATCAATTTTTTGCTGATCGTCAAGCGATTTTAACGGATTCACTGCAGGATAAAGCAAACGTGGATTGCTTGCTTTTGCGTTGAGATTGACTTGAGCATTTTGCCCTTGACGTGTAATCGCTTTTACATTGTTGATGGCTTCAAACAGAATGGGAAGTTCTAACCGATCGCTGTAAGCAAACCCCGTTTTTTCACCGACTACCGCCCGAACGCCAGCACCTTGTTCGATACTGTGATGTCCTTCTTTAACAATGCCACCTTCAAGCACCCATGATTCTGAATGCGTGGATTGAAAATAAATATCTGCCGCATCTACTTGTGCACTCAAAAGATGCCCCATCAATCTTTCAACATCCCCATCTTGAATGTTCGCTGGTGTTAAAATGGCTTGTCGTGCAAGGTCAAGTAAATACATAAAATCCTTCTTTTCAATTTTCTAGGTTCATTATTTCTCAGTGGACAGCAAATTCACTAAAATTTGCTCGTAAATTTGACTCAAAATCTCTACGTCTTCTACGCCAATATGCTCGTTAACTTTGTGAATACTCGCATTTAACGCCCCAAGCTCAATTACTTGTGCACCTGTTGGCGCAATAAACCGACCATCTGACGTCCCACCGCCCGTATCATCAATTGTTTCAAAACCCGTCACAGATTGAATTGCGCGATGTGTTGCGTCAATTAACGCGCCATTTTGCGTTAAAAATGGATGACCTGACAAACGCCAAACTAACTCATACTTTAAGCCATACCGATCTAAAATAGCATGCGTTCGCTGTTTGATAATGTCATCAGTTAGCTCTGTGCTAAAACGTAAATTGAATTGTACATTTGCATTCGCAGGAATAATATTTTCTGCCCCTGCACCGCTGTTGAAATTGGAAATTTGTAAACGTGTTGGAGGAAAAAATTGATTTCCTTCATCCCAAACTTCATTAATTAATTCATTCAGCGCGGGGGAAATACGATGAATTGGATTATCCGCAAGTTCAGGATACGCCACATGCCCTTGTATACCATGAACGGTCAAATTTGCACACAATGACCCCCGTCGTCCCACGCGAATCACATCACCAATTTTTTTATCGCTAGATGGTTCACCAACAAGACACCAATCGATTTTATCACCACGTTTTCCAAGCACATCAACCACCTTCACAACACCGTGTGTGGCAGCGCCTTCTTCGTCACTGGTCAACATAATGGCAATGGAACCGACATGATGCGCATGTTTAGCAATAAAACGCTCAACTGCTGTAATAAATGCCGCGATTCCCCCTTTCATATCAGCAGCACCACGCCCATAAAGATTGCCATCACGAATCGTAGGCTCAAAAGGGGGTGATTCCCATAGAGGGAGTTCGCCCACTGGAACAACGTCAGTATGCCCTAAAAAAACAAATAAAGGTTCTGCTGTGCCACGACGCAACCAGCTATTTTCCGTATCACCAAAATTGAGTCGCTCATCAAAAAAACCCAACGGACTCAAACGCGCACTAATGATATCAAGGCAACCCGCATCATTGGGCGTTACAGATTCACGCCGAATTAACGCTTTTAATAACTCTAAAGTATCACTCATAATAAATGGCGCTCATAAACAGCTAAATCAAAACCGACGAATAAATGTGTGCCACTATCAATGATTGGGCGCTTTAATAATGTTGGATAGGTTTCGAGTAACAATAAAGCTCCCTCAAGCGTCATCGCAGAACATTGCAATTCAGGCGACATCGCTCGCCAACTTGTGCTTTTTTTATTTAATAAACACGACCAATCATCCACTCGCGCTACAAAACTCTCAAGCAATGCCATCGACAAACCTGCAACGCGAACATCATGAAATTGATAATCGATTTGATTTGACGTTAACCAATTACGTGCTTTTTTTACGGTAGAGCATGTATTTATTCCATAGAGAATAATCATGATAACGACATTATTCTCCGCTTAATAATTCTTCAATAGAAGGAAGTTCAGGATCGGTTTTGCAACGTACTTTATAGACATCAATTAGCTCCATTAGCGCTTGTTCTAAATCGCCTAAAATTTCCTCTTCATATTCCATCTCATCTTCAGGTACTTCACCTGATTCTAAGTAATCTTTTTGAACATTGACGCCTTCCTCAACGGAAAGAATAGAGTACATTAGTGTGGTGCTTGAAATTTCTTTGCTCATAATATGTTGTGATTTAATGGTAAATAGAAAAGATGAAAAAACGAACCTGATTTAACAGAATAAAATACTAAATAACTAAATGGATACATAACGCGTCACGTCTTTTATGCCGGCGGCAATAAATCCGTTTTTGCGCAATCGACACGCATCGCAAGTACCACATGCTTGACCATGTTCATTTGCAGAGTAACATGACACAGTTTGTCTATAATTGACACCTAATTGCGTGCCTTGATGAATAATTTGTGCTTTGGTTAAATGAATAAGTGGCGTATGAATTTTAAATGGCACACCTTCAACACTGGCTTTCGTTGCCACATTGGCTAAATTTTCAAACGCAGCAATAAATTCTGGTCGACAATCAGGATAGCCTGAGTAATCCACCGCATTTACACCAATAAAGATATCTTGTGCTTGCAATACTTCCGCCCAACCCAGCGCAAGAGATAGAAAAACCGTATTGCGTGCCGGTACATAAGTCACAGGAATGCCAGCTTCTAAACTCTGAGGAACATCAATATCCGAGTCCGTTAGCGCAGATCCACCAATGCTCCCTAAATCTAAGCGTATGATTTTTAATTCAACCTCATACTCTGTTGCTATTTTAGCGGCGGCTTGTAATTCTGCATTATGGCGTTGACCATAATCAAAACTCAACGCATAACACTCATAACCCTGTGATTTTGCCGTCGCCAAAACAGTCACAGAATCCAATCCACCAGAAAGCAAAACAACCGCTTTTTTAGCCATACCTATTTTCCCTGTGCGTCTTGCCACAACAATTTGTGCAACTGAATTTGAAAACGCACTGCTAACTTATCGTTTAAAATTTTTTCTGCTAATTGTGTTGGATCTTGCTGCTCTGCAACAGGCGAAAATAAAACACGACAATGCTTAGTCAAATCGTACTGTTTAAGGATATTTTTTGACCAGATGTAATCATCCTCGTTTGCGATAACAAATTTGACTTCATCTTGTGCGGATAAAAATGCCATATTTTCGTAACAATTTTTATCCATTTCCCCTGAAGAAGGCGTTTTTAGATCCATTATCTTGATCACTCGTGAATCCACTTCTGACACGTTTAGCGCACCGCTAGTTTCAAGTGACACGAAATAACCTAAATCAACGAGTTGTGTCAACAAATTAATACATGCACGCTGCGCTAAAGGTTCGCCACCTGTTACACAAACATACTGACAATGATATTTTTCAACCTCTGCAAAAATAGCATCAAATGCCATTTTCACTCCCCCTGAAAACGCGTAACTCGTATCACAATAAACACATCTAAGGGGACAACCTGTTAAACGAATAAAGACAGTTGGCAAGCCTACTGTACTTGATTCACCTTGCAGAGAATAGAAAATTTCACTAATGCGCAGAGTATCTAGCATCAATTTTTCACATCTGTAAATTGTTGCAATTTTTTCGCTGCAATTTGCGCGGAAGCGGAACTGGGAAAATCAGTAATCACGCGAGTGAAATATTCTTTTGCCTTTGTCATATTGCGTTGCTCCATCTCAATGGCGCCAAGTTTCAATAAGGCATCAGGCACCTTTGCACTATTAGGGTACTTTTCAATCACAAGGCTGAACGCTTTACGTGCAGAATCCGTATTTTTATTCACACGATAAGCTTCACCTAACCAAAATTGCGCGTTATTTGCGTACTGATTAGTAGGATCTTTACTTAGCAGCATGTTAAATTGCGTAATAGCTTCAAGCGTTTGACCGTTTCTAAACGCATCATACGCTTGCATATATTGCTGTTTTTTATCTCCTTCTGCATTTTGCCCAGAAGAAGCTGGTGAAACAGGGGCAGGTGAAACTGATTTAGATGGCGATGCTTCAACGTCTTGCTCTTTTGGCGGAGAAGACTCAACAGCACTCGTTTTATTGCTATTATTGAATTTAGTTTCTACTTGCTGCAAACGATCATCGAAATCTGAATACATGATAGATTGCTTCTTTTTTAACTCAGCAATTAAATTAGCTTGCTCTTCAAGTTTGCCATTTAATTGCTGAATTTCATTCTGTGCTTCATCGAGTCTCGTCATTAACTCATAAGCATTATTCACTGATGTATTGGCTTGCGTGGGAATCACTGCCGGCACACCACTGGGATAAGAAGAATTATCAATGACAGGCGCAAGTTCGGCAATAGCAATGCTCGAAAGCGACCATAACAAAAGCGCAGAAATTTTTTTCATAGTCTTTTAGTACGCCAGCTCAACACGACGATTGAGTTCCCAAGAAGATTCATCATGCCCCATCGCTACAGGTTTCTCTTCTCCGTAACTAACCACGCTTAATTGACTTTCTGAAACGCCTTGTGCCTTAAGCATACCAGCCACTGATTTTGCACGCTGCTCACCTAGAGCAATGTTGTATTCTCGTGAACCACGTTCATCGCCATTTCCTTCCAAGACAATATGCTGACTTGGATTCGCTAACAAATAACGCGCATGTGCAGCAATAACAGGAATAAAATCTTGCTGTACTTGGCTGCTGTCGAGCATAAAGTAAATCGTTCTTTTCGATAAAGGGTTATTTGGATCACTAAATTCTGGCGGTAAACCATTAGCACCACGCGCACCATAGCGACCGCCGTTCAAACCAGAACCACCAAAGCTTGAACCACCGTTTAAGCCGCTAGTTGACGCATCGCCAATTCCGTTAGCACCATTTAAACTTCCGTCAGTCAAACTCGCATCTTTTTCTTCATCCGAGCTACACCCAGCAAGAGCCAATACGCTAAAAAGGGCAAGCATCGCCATTTTATGATTAAATTTCATGTTAATTTCCAATTGAGTTAAGGGTTAATAAAGTTAAACAAATCGTTATTTTGGCGACCACGCAGGCTCGCGCACTTCCGCACTATCAAAAACGAGTTTCTGTTGCATTTTACCATCGATAGAAACCGCAGATAAATAACCGGTACTTCCTTTTCGTGAGGCATAAAGTACCATACTACCATTAGGTGCAAAACTCGGTGACTCATCAAGTGGACCTGACGTAAGAACGCTAATGGATTTTGAATTAACATCCATAACGCCAATACGATAATCACCACCGTTTCCATGCACCATCGTGATATATCTTCCATCTGGCGAAAAACTCGCTCTCGCATTGTAGCTTCCACTAAACGTAATACGTCTTTCTTCGCCACCTTGAGAAGGAATAACGTAGAGCTGAGGTTTACCTCCTCTATCTGAGGTAAATACAATATTTCGACCATCTGGCGACCATGTAGGTTCGGTATCAATTGCTCGATTTTTCGTTAATTTAGTCACATTACGCGAACCTAAATCTAAAATATAAATATCTGGACTGCCGTCTTTTGATAAAGTAACAGCAAGTTTTGTACCATCTGGCGACCATGCGGGTGCACCATTAATACCGGGAAATTCAGCAACTCTTTCACGCTGACCTGTCGCTAGTATTTGTGTGTAAATTGCGGCACTTTTTTTCTCAAAGGAAACATAAGCAATTCGCGCTGCATCCGGTGACCATGCTGGCGACATCAACGGCTCTGGCGAAATAGCAATTGCTTTTGCATTCGCACCATCGGCATCCGCCACCATGAGTTGATGCGTGCTTTGTGTACCTTGACGAGTACTCGTTATATATGCAATTCTTCCACTAAATACGCCTTTTTTCCCCATCAATCGCTCATAAATCAAATCGCTAATATGATGCGCTGTCTTACGCAAATCAGCTGTTGATGAAGACATACGATAACCAAGCAATGATTCACCTTTTGCGACATCGAATAGCTCAAATTCAATATTGTACTGAGCGCCATTAGATTGTACACGTCCAATAACAATGTAATTTTGACCCAGTCCTCGCCATTCGGGAAAGCGAATCTCATCTGCTGTGCTAGGACGAGAAGGCATATTTTGTGGACTTAAGGGTTTAAAATACCCGCTGCGTGCTAAATCAGAACTTACAACGCTGTTCAAATCAAGTGGTGCACCTTGCGAAGCAAATGGCACAATTGCAATGGGCGTTGCGCTTTCAACACCCTCTGTAATTTCGATAGACATTTCAGCATAACTTAAAGGTGCAAAGCACAAGCTAATAGCACTCACTAAAACGAGTTTTTTAAATACATTCACGCAACTATTTCCTCTCAATTTACTTACTTTTTATTATTTAATTTATTTAGGATCAAATACAAATGTGACCGTTTTAAATTCACGCGCAAATAATTCTCTATCTGGAGGTACAGGTAAAGGAGAAGCATTATTCACAGCATTTTCAGCTGATCTATCAAACATTTCATCTCCGCTACTTCTTTCAATAGATACATCTAGCACAGTCCCGTCCGATGCTAACTTAACGCGAACCGTACATTTCAAATTTGCACTGTCTGGTGAACGCACCCAACTACGATTCACTTTTTGCTTAATAGCTTGCATTGCTTTGTCTTTTGCTTCGGCTTGCGCATTCGCTATCGCTGCATTAGCAGCCTCAGCCGCCTGCTTTGCAGCGGCTTCTCTTGCCCTATCAGCTGCAGCACGTTCGGCGGCTTGCTTTGCTAGCGCATCTGCGCGTGCTTTTTCTGCGGCAAGCCTATCTGCTTCAGCTTTAGCAGCAGCATCCTTAGCCGCTTTTTCTGCGGCTTGTTTTGCCGCGGCTTCAACTTTAGCGGCTTGTGCTTTTTCTGCGGCTAATTTTTCGGCTTCCGCTTTTTTAGCCGCTTCTTTCTTAGCTTCAGCTTCTGCGACTTTTTTAGCCTCAATCTCTGTTTTTTTCGCTTCTGCTTTTTCTGCGGCTAATTTTTCAGCTTCCGCTTTTTTAGCGGCTTCTTTTTTTGCATCAGCTTCAGCGGCTTTTTTT
>OMIH01000097.1 GCA_900299045.1 Methylococcaceae bacterium | reverse complement strand
CTCTTGAATATGCGCTTGATCGCCCGATTCCCATGCCTCTTTCACTTCCTCAAGTTCCTCAAGGACTTTATCAAATACAGGCGGAACGGTTTTCCAGTCAAAGCCATGTTGCGCAGCGCGATCTTGAATTTTTTCACACTCTAAAAGCGCAGGAAGTGAGCGCGCCACGCCCGATAAAACACTTTGCGATGCCGGATCTTTTTCTTTTCGCTCGTCGGCTTTTGATTGTTCCCATGCGGCGTGACGCTGAGCATCATTTTCAAACACCACCTCACCAAAAACGTGTGGATGACGACGAATGAGTTTATCCGCAATCGACTGCGCGACTTGATCGAACGTAAATAAACCACGCTCACTGGCAATTTGTGAATGAAACACCACTTGCAAAAGTAAATCGCCCAATTCGGCACGAAGGTCGTCTAAATCCTCACGTTCAATTGCGTCCACCACTTCGTAGGCTTCTTCAATAACGTAAGGAATTAAACTCGCAAAATCCTGCTTGACATCCCACGGGCAACCGGTTTCTTTATGACGCAGTTGCGTCATGATTTCTAATAGATTTTGCGTATTTTTTAACATAATTTAAAAATGACTTCCAAAACTCTCGGCATAACGCGCTTTAAATTGCTCTAAGGTGAACGTATGATTCTGTGTACCGTGATGCTCAATTTTCATTGCACCCATGAGCGATGCAATGCGCCCTGTCACGTTCCAGTCTAAATTATTGAGCAAACCATAAAGTAAACCAGCACGATACGCATCGCCACACCCCGTAGGATCTGCGAGGGTTGAAACAGGCGCTACGGGAATATGAATTTTCTCACCTTCAGCGTAAATGGTAGATCCTTCGCCGCCTTGCGTCACAATTAAAGCATCTACTTTTTGCGCCAACGCATCTAGGCTAAGTCCGGTGCGCTCTTGCATCATTTCCGCTTCATAGTCATTAAGCGTCAGCCATGTCGCCTGATCAATAAGCGTTAATAACTCCGCACCATCAAACATCGGTAAGCCTTGACCAGGGTCAAAAATAAACGGAATTTCAAGGTCAAAGAATTGCTGTGCGTGTTGCTGCATACCTTCTTTGCCGTCAGGCGATACAATGCCAATACGAACACTATTCGCCACCGTTGGAACATGGTTCAAATGCGAAAAATTCATCGCACCGGGGTGAAAGGCGGTAATTTGATTTCCGTCTTCATCTGTAGTGATATACGCTTGACCGGTATATTCATTATCAAGACTACGGATAAATTGCCCGCTGATATGGTGTTGATTTAGCCACTTTGCATAAGGTTCAAAATCATGCCCAACCGTTGCCATAATGAGCGGCTCTTCTTTGAGTAATTTGAGATTATAAGCAATATTTCCGGCACAACCACCAAATTCACGACGCATAACCGGCACCAAAAAACAGACATTTAAGATGTGAATTTTTTCAGGCAGAATGTGGTGTTTGAATTTGTCATGAAACACCATAATCGTGTCATAAGCCATTGAACCACAAATTAACGCACTCATTTGAATCCTTTTCTACAATATTAATAAAATAAAATAATTAACCACGTTGCCGCTGCACCTAAAATTGACAACATCACCGCAGCAGAACCAATGTCTTTTGCTCGACCCGACAATTCATGATGTTCAAAACCAATTCTATCCACAGCAGCTTCAACAGCTGAATTGAGTAATTCAACGAGTAAAATCACAATCACACTCGACAAAAGCAACACAATTTCAACCGCACTTTTGCCAACAAAAAAAGCGCTTGGCGCCGCAATGAGAAATAAAATCACCTCTTGGCGGAACGCTTCTTCATGCGCCCACGTTGCTTTAAAACCTGCTGCGGAATAACGTGCAGCGTTCATTAGTCGCTTTAACCCCGTTGCCGTTTGATACGCCATGTTTTTTTATCCTGTAATCATTTTTTCGTAAGCATCGGGCGTGAGTAATTGGTCAAGCGGTGACAAATCGTCCGCCTTCACGCAAAATAGCCATGCGCCATAAGGATCCTCATTGATTTTTTCGGGATCGTCAGCCACAGCGGTATTGATATCGACAATCTCACCGCTCACGGGACTGAAAATATCCGATGCCGTTTTGACGGATTCTACGACAGCGCAACTTTCATTAGCAACCACTTTACGCCCCACATCGGGTAGTTCAATATAAACTAAATCGCCTAACTCATCCTGTGCAAAATCGGTAATCCCCACGCGCACGATATTTCCCGCTTCCACGCTTGCCCATTCATGGGATAGCGCATATTTTAACTCTTTAGGTAACAAACTCATGACAAACTCCGTAAAAATGACATTTTCATTATGGGTTACTATAACGCACCTGCCGCTCAATTAACCCCAGTTGAGTTTACTTCGCAAAATATCGAAAAAATCGTGTCCAGCGGGATGCAAAATAGTAATAGGCTCAGGCTCTCTGGTAATGAGAATTTTATCACTAATTAGCACATCAGGAATTTCAATATGATCGCATGTGACGAGAGCGTTAATTTGTTCACGCTGACAGAACGTGATTTCGATTTCCGCTGAATCATGAATAACAATCGGGCGATTTGATAACGTATGTGGATTGAGTGGCACAAGGACTAAGGCGTTGAGTGATGGATACAAAATAGGGCCGCCTGCTGAGAGTGAATAAGCGGTACTCCCTGTGGGCGTTGCAATAATAAGACCATCTGAGCGTTGTGAATTGAGGAACACCCCATCAATTTTGGTGACAATTTCAATCATGCTTGGCGTAATCCAACGATGAATGGCAACTTCATTAACAGCAGTTTCCTCGTGAATAACTTGCTCATCGCGTAGAATTTTTGCGCGGAGCAGATAACGTTGCTCTTGCGTGTAATTGCCGGAGAGAATTTGCGACAAGGTTTGCGTTAGCGTATCGGGTGAAATATCCACTAAAAACCCCAATCGCCCCAAATTCACACCAATGAGTGGAATATGACTGGCGACAAGGTCACGCGCAGCCGCTAAAAATGTGCCGTCCCCCCCCAATACAAGCACCACATCACACGCATCGCCCAACTGTTTAGTGCTACCGATGTTAACTTGCGTAGGGTCACAGACAAATTGTGCGCTGCCCTGCTCGACAAACACCTGATAATTTTGCTCACGCAAAAAGGCGCAAACGGTGGTAAGCGTGGTTGCTACGCGCGAATCATTAAGTTTACCTATGACGCCAATAGTATTGAAAAAACGTTGCATTACAATCCCGTTATCCGTTGCATAAAACTAAAAACGCTAAACTTAGCATAGCCAAGTTTAGCGTTATCATCCGTGAAATGAGGGCGTCGATTACAAATGACCGTTGATAAAATCAACTAACGCTGCTTTGGTTAACGCGCCAACTTTCGTTGCTTCAATTTCACCATTTTTGAAAATCATCAATGTTGGAATACCACGCACACCGTATTTTTGTGGCGTTTGTGGATTATCATCAATGTTGAGTTTTGCTACTGTTAATTTACCTTCAAATTCTTCTGCCACCGCATCTAAAATGGGCGCAATCATTTTGCAAGGACCACACCATTCTGCCCAATAATCAAGTAATACGGGCAACTCAGATTCTAAAACCAATTCGTTAAAATCACTGTCATTGATATGCACTACAGCGTCACTACTCACGTTTGTTTCTCCAAATAGATAAAAATAAAAATTTTAAAGGCTATCAAACTATAGGGGGATCAACGTCTTGCGTCAATAATTTTCATTCAGACGCCATACTTTTTCTGTTGATATAAAATGGCAATCCCAATATCAACAAACTCACTAACCAGCCTTGCAACTGCCCATTGCTAAGGGTGAACCAACTTGCAATCATCAACCGTTGAAAAAATGGGGGGTACGCCATAATCAAATCTCGACTGACCATAAAAGCCACGGTTTCCCCTATCAACAGCGCAGCGCTAACGCCCATAAATACATAAGCCATTTTTGTACACATTGGCTTATTTTCAAGGGTATATCCCAGTAACGCTTGCCATTGTAAACTACGCAACAGCGTCATTTTACCAAAAAATAGATTAACGCTGGCGAGCGCTAACACACCCGCGACCGTGATTTGCGTGACTGCCGTAGGGAACACAACATAACGTCCATCCCATGCTAAAATACTGGTTTTTATTAACGCAAACACCGCCACAATCCACAATGAATAATATAACTGTTCACTATTTTTAGGATTGCGTACTTTTTCATTAAGCAAAATCAACATACGCTGTAATATCAAAAAAATCAGCCATACGCTAAAGAGTCCAATCATCACCGTTTGTGCTTGTTGCCAATAGGTATAACTTGTCCGCCATAACGTGTGACTTTGCGATACAAATAAAGCAGTTAAAATTTGCGTTACCACCAAAAAATTCAGCGTGCGACGCGTACGCAAACCCACTAACTGTTTTCGTACAATCAGAACAATTAACAAAAAGATACCTGTTTGCACAAAAAAAGCGGTTAACCATGTTGGATTTTCCTGCACTTTGCCAATCAGTGGAAACATTTGATGGCGATCACTGTCATAAAGTCCCCAATTTGCACCGATAATGCCTTCAAAATCGGCTTTCCATGGTTGATTGAACGCTTCGACGATGTTGTAATCAAATTTATTTTTATTTGCAACGGCAATAAAATCACGAATAAAACGCGCTTCATTCACCACACTTGGGATTGAGCGACCACGTTGTTTACCCTCACTTGGCCACCCCGATTCACCAATCAAAATCGATTTTCCCGGTGCTAAGGTGTTCACTTCCTGCTGCACTTGATTCACAATGCGCTCAACGTGCGCTGGAGCGTGTTCAACCGAAATAGGCTCGTCTTCCCAATAGGGCAAAATATGAATCGTAATAAAATCGACTTCTTGAATGAGCTGGGGGTATTTCATATACATCGACCACACGTCAGCATACGAAACGGGTTGTTTAACCGCGCTTTTAACTTGGCGGATGTAATGAATTAACTCGTCTGGCTTTAAATCACCGCGCAGCAACACTTCATTACCTACCAGCACCCGTTTGACCACATCAGGATGTTCATTTGCAGAGCGAATTAATGCTGCAATTTCAACCTCATTATCCGCTTTTAATGCCCCAAGCCATGCGCCTTGAAGCATCGTTAATCCATGTTTTTTTGCCAAATCGGGAATCAGCGGCATACTGCCTTCAGCGCTCGCGTAGGTGCGGATGTTATGCGTCACCTGCCCCATGAGTGCTAAATCTTCATCTAATTCCTCTGCACTGGGAAAAATCGCCTGCATTGGACCTTGACCTATGCGAAAAGGCGCAAAAGATAAACTATTCAATTTTCCTGCAGGCACATCCGCGCCCACATCTTGGGGTAAATTGGTTGCCCAGAAAAAAAGACTATTGAGCAAAATAAGTAATGTAAGCCATGAAAAGAGTTTCATTGATGTTTGTTGTCAAAAGTAAAATGGATGAATAAAAAGGCATTTTTTGCCGCAATGAAATTGTAGGGGAATTTTCATTTTTCTATCGAATTTTTTGTGTCGTTAATCGCTTAACAGCCGTATTCAAAAAAGTGTTTAGTGTGGCATATCACGCATATCGTGATGAAAAAATAGGTGAT
>OMIH01000096.1 GCA_900299045.1 Methylococcaceae bacterium | reverse complement strand
GTTAATGTATCAAATGTCGCGTCAAGCAAATGCAATTCGTAAATCGTAATTTGACGCGGTTCTCGCTCAACGGTAATGCCTTCGCGTGCTAATTCATATAACTTTTTACCATTGCGCTTTAATGCTGAATACATAGGCGGCACCTGTCCTTGCCGACCTATGAATTTTTCAAGACAACGCTGTATTTGATTAATAGATAACGCTGGCACGGGGTGTGTTTCAATGACCTGCCCTTCTGCATCACCCGTATCTGTTATAACACCCAGCTTCATGCTAACTTGATAGCGTTTGTCATCGTCAAGCATGAACGCCGATACTTTGGTTGCTTCACCAAAACACAACGGTAAAAGTCCTGTTGCCAGCGGGTCTAAACTGCCTGTGTGCCCTGCCTTATTTGCATTAAATAAACGCCGTACTTCTTGAAGTGCTTTGTTTGATGACACGCCAAGACGCTTATCGAGCAATATAATACCGTGAACATTAAGACCGGATTTTCGTTTACTCACACATCTCTCCAAAACTTAACACACTCCCCCCCTGATTTGTCCAATCAGCCAAAACAAATCGTATCGCTTTTTGTTCATTGAGCATAAATTCATGTGTCCCCGCGCGATGCGTATGCCCATGAATGAGTTGCGTGCATTGATATTGTGTCATGACTTCTTTGACAGTAAGGGGATTGACATCCATGATAGAGTCAGATTTTTTTAATTTGTGCCAAAAACTGCGTAAGCGATACCATCGAGCCGCCAGTAAACGTAGCCATAAGGGTTTGGAGAGCACATGTTGTTGCCAGACTTGCGTGCGTGATTTCGCGCGAAATGTTTGATAAGCCACATCATCGCTGCAAAGTAAATCACCGTGCGTGAGCAATGTGCGCTGACCTTCAAGTTCAATTACCGTGTAATCATCTAGCAAAACAACGCCTGTACCGCGTGCAAAACGCTCACCAATTAAAAAATCACGATTACCACGTTGTAAATACACATTCACACCGCTATCTGTGAGCTGTTTTAATTCGCGGCGAACTTTTGCATTCGTCGAGGTAAAATCATCATCTCCCACCCACGCATCAAATAAATCGCCTAAAATATAAACGGAAGTTGCTTGACGGGCGTTTGTTCGCAAAAAATGAATGAAATGACGTGTAATTTGAGGTTTGTCAAAAGACAAATGTAAATCTGAAATGAATAGAATCATAGGCGAGCAGCTCAAAAAAGGTCGATAAAAAGTCGATAACGCCTTACTTTTCACCGACCTGTTGAGTCTGTTTTAATTGATTTTAATAAGTTCAACGTCAAAAATTAACGTTGCATTAGGACCAATATCACGACCTGCACCTGTTGAACCATAAGCGAGTTCAGAAGGGATATAAAAGCGGTATTTTGAGCCTTCAGTCATCAATTGCACGCCTTCTGTCCAACCTTTAATGACGCGATTTAATGGAAATGATGCGGATGTACCACGTTTATATGAGCTATCAAATTCATGACCGTCTAAAGTTCTACCTGCATAATGCACTTCAACCATATCGGTGGCAGTTGGATTTTTTGAGCCTTTTCCTTTGGTTAACACTTCATATTGCAAACCACTTGGTGTGGTGACAATATTGGTTTTTTTCGCATTTTCAGCTAAAAAAGTAGTTCCAGCGGTTTTATTTTCTTCCGCTGTTGCAGAATGTGCAGATGACGCCATCGTAAGTCCTAGAAAAAATATTTTGAAAAATGAAGCGAGTTTTTGAGTTAATTTCACGGTGAAATCCTTAAATGTTAATTATTTAATCAATTCTGCTTTTTCAATCACGATATCGGTTTTTGGCACGTCTTGATAGCCATTGCGTGAGCCAGTAGGTTCTGTTGCCATTTTATCGACAATTTCCATGCCTTCAATTACTTCACCAAACACAGCATAACCCCAACCACTGGCATTTTTACCTGTGTGATTAAGAAAGCTATTATCTTTATAGTTAATGAAAAATTGCGCTGATGCGGAATGTGGCATATTCGTTCTTGCCATCGCAATTGAGCCGCGTGTATTTTTCAAACCATTGTCCGCTTCATTTTGAATCTCTGTATGCGTGGCTTTTTGTTTGAAACTGGTATCAAAACCACCGCCTTGCGCCATGAAATCTTTAATGACGCGGTGAAAAAGTGTGCCATTATAAAAACCTTCATTAACATACGTTAAAAAGTTTTCGCTGCTAATTGGCGCTTTTTCGTGGTTAAGTTGAATCACGATGTCACCAAGTGAGGTCGTTAATTTAACTTTTGGGTGCTCATTTGACATTTTATTTTCCGTTGCAAAAGAAGTTGTTGCTGTGAAAAGAAACAACAGTGAAAGTAAAATTTTACGCATTTGTTTCCTTATGATTGTTTTTGAAGAAATGAATTTTAGGCGGTTTTAACTTGAAATAGAAGTCTGTGCTTGTTAAATTGCATTATCTTTTACATTTAGCGCCCTAAAAAATAATGCTGAAAATATATAACACGCTCACACGCTCTAAAGAAATATTTACGCCACGCGTTGCTGGTCAAGTTGGTTTATATGTCTGTGGTATGACCGTTTACGATTATTGTCATGTTGGTCATGCGCGAGTCATGGTGGTGTTTGATACGGTAACACGCTATTTGCGTTATTTAGATTATAACGTGACGTATGTACGCAATATTACTGATATTGACGACAAAATTATTCATCGCGCCAACGAAAATGGAGAAGATTTTCACGCGCTCACAGAGCGTTTTATTGACGCTATGCACGAAGACGAACACGCGCTCTTTGTGCTTCCTCCTGACCGAGAACCTCGTGCAACGTCATCGATTGACGCTATTATTGCGATGATTCAGACGCTCATCGAACGCGATTTTGCCTACGTTGGTCACAATGGGGATGTGTTTTATGCCGTTGAAAAATTCAACGATTACGGCAAATTATCTGGAAAAAACCTCGACGACCTGCAAGCAGGTGAGCGCGTTGATATTGATTTGGCTAAACGTAATCCAATGGATTTTGTGTTATGGAAAATGGCAAAAGCTGATGAGCCATCTTGGGCATCACCGTGGGGACATGGACGCCCTGGCTGGCATATTGAATGCTCTGCAATGTCTACCTGCTGCCTTGGGAATCATTTTGATATTCACGGTGGTGGCATGGATTTGCAATTTCCCCACCATGAAAATGAAATTGCGCAATCAGAAGGCGCAACGGGTGAGAAATTCGTCAATCTTTGGATGCACAACGGTTTTGTGCGCATCAATGAAGAAAAAATGTCTAAATCGCTGGGTAATTTTTTCACCGTGCGTGAGGTATTAAAAGAATATCGCCCTGAAGTTATTCGTTTCTTTATTTTGTCGAGTCATTATCGCAGTCCGCTCAACTATTCTGATGAATCATTAAAAGATGCCGCAGCGGGATTAACGCGCCTTTATACTGCGCTACGCGATGTTAAAATTATTCAATTAGAGAATGATGACGAGTATAAACAACGCTTTGAGCAAGCAATGAATGATGATTTCAATACGCCCGTTGCGTTGTCTGTTTTATTTGACCTTGCGCGTGAACTCAACAAAACAAAATCGTCTGCGCTAGCAACTAGGCTAAAATATCTCGCCAGTATTCTTGGGTTACTACAAGAGAATCCAGAGAATTTTTTGAAAGGCGAAACAGACGATGATGCCGCGATTGAAACGCAAATCCAAGCGCGAATTGACGCTAAATCAGCCAAAAATTGGGCATTAGCCGACCAAATTCGAGATGAACTCAAAGCGCAAAACATCATTTTAGAAGACGCTCCCGATGGCAGTACACGCTGGCGCAGAGAATAAAAAACATGACTACGCCTTTACGCATTCATCAAGAAATTCAGATTGAACGAATGGTGCAAGGCGTAGGTTTTCGCCCTTTTGTGGTACGTCTAGCCCAACAATTTGCCTTGTATGGTTGGGTAAAAAATACAGCGTTAGG
Source organism: Methylococcaceae bacterium (assembly GCA_900299045.1). Taxonomy (GTDB): domain Bacteria; phylum Pseudomonadota; class Gammaproteobacteria; order Methylococcales; family Methylomonadaceae; genus UBA10906. The sequence continues at coordinate 4,380 of OMIH01000096.1, read as the reverse complement.
GGTGAGTATAGCCATTGAGGGTGAGGCACCGTCGCAACGGTCATTCATTCACGCCCTACAGACGCAATTGCCGCCTATTGCCTCTATTAGTCACTTTAACGTCATTCAAAGGGCGTTAGAAAATTTCACCGCTTTTGATATTCACCCCAGTGTACATGATACACATTTATCGCTTTTTTCATTGCCCGATATTGCAACTTGCAGGGATTGTGTAGACGATATTTTTAATCCAAACAGCCGTTATTATCGTTATCCATTTACGAGTTGTTGTCATTGTGGCTCACGCTACAGCATCACATCGCGCCAGCCTTTTGATAGACAAAATACCAGCATGGCTGAATTTATATTATGCAAGCACTGTCAGCATGAATACGAATCAATAGACAATCGGCGTTTTCATGCCCAAACCATGGGATGTCATGAATGCGGAGTGCAATTAGCTTTTTCAACTTCACAAGGCGACGTACTCGCGCAGCGCAATAACGCCTTAGAACAAGCCATCACGCAATTACGCGCAGGAAAGATTATTGCACTCAAAGGCACTGGCGGTTATCAATTACTCGTTGATGCAACCAATCAAGTTGCCGTTGAGCGTCTGCGAGAACGAAAAAAACGCGTCATGAAACCGTTTGCCATCATGGTGAAAAATATGGCTATCGTACGCACGTTATGCGCAATAAATGATATCGAAAAGGAAGCATTAACGTCTTACGCCGCACCGATTGTCTTGCTAAAAAGCCATCACCCTAATGGATTAGCCCCTGCCGTATCACCTCAGCTTTCAACGCTTGGTGTGATGCTACCTTATTCCCCTCTACATCATTTATTACTCAATGATATTGATTTTCCACTTGTTGTCACAAGCGGTAATCGACAAAGTGAGCCTATTTGTATCGATGACGCGCAAGCATACAAACATTTAGAGGGAATAGCTGATTATTTTTTAACACATAACCGCCCTATTCTACGTGCGCTTGATGATTCTGTCGTTCGACTCATCAATCAAAAAATAACCGTTTTACGCCGTGCACGCGGATTTGCTCCTTTACCCATAAAGTTGCCTATTTTTAACGATAAAAAAAACGCTAACGCGCTTGCTGTCGGAGGACATTTAAAAAATACGGTTGCACTAAGTCAAGGCAATGACGTGTTACTCAGCCAACATCTAGGCGATTTAGATACGCACGAAACACAAATTCATGTAAGTAGCACGATGAATGAACTGCAAACATTTTATGGTATCTCACCTAAACGGATTATGCACGACGCACATATCGATTATGCCAGCAGTCAATTAATCGCCCAACGTCCCCTCGAAAAGTATGCGGTTCAACATCATTACGCTCATGCGCTTTCCTGCATGGCAGAAAATGGGTTAAGACCACCCGTCTTGGGCATTGTTTGGGATGGGTCGGGATTAGGTTTAGATAATACACTCTGGGGGGGGGAATTTTTGCGTGTACACGAAAAAGGCTTTTCACGGTTTGCGCATTTTCGTACGTTTCCATTGATTGGCGGACACAAAGCAATCAAAGAACCCCGTCGCGCAGCACTCGGTTTATTAGTTGAACTTTATGGCAAATCCGCATTTGAGCGCACTGACTTACCTTTCTCAACACATGAAAAAGCGTTAATGCAACTAGCAGTAACCAATCAACTCAATTGCCCTCGTACCAGTAGCGCAGGTCGTTTATTTGATGCGATTTCCAGTTTGCTTGGACTCTGTCACATCAACGACTATGAAGGACAAGGCGCTATGCAATTAGAAGATTGCGCAATATTGACAGAAAATACGGATTGTTATGAATTCAAGATTGAACAAAAAATACCCATCGTCATTGACTGGGAACCCATGATAGAGCAAATTTTATATGATATTGCGCACCGTTCTCAATCCTATATTGCTACGGTTTTACACAATACCTTGGCAACTATTTGTATCAATATTACGCAAATTGAAAATAAAAAAACCGTGGTACTCAGTGGGGGTTGCTTTCAAAATGCGCGACTCGCTCAGCAGGTTTTTGAGCAATTACAAACCGCTGGATTTGAGGTATATAGCCACTCGCAAGTACCCCCTAATGATGGTGGATTAGCGTTGGGGCAGATTTATGCGGGGCATTTTTTGTAAAAAAATCAAAACGAAAAGAATTTTTAATTGATTCATCCTCCTTTTTATCCCCTAAATGAGTGATGACGCACCCCTTCTTGATGACTACAGTGCTACCTGCGCTTATAAAATGATGGCAAAACGCCTAATTCGATTATGTCAACGAGAATCAATAATGAAACGTATCGCACTACTTTGGTTAATCACGTTTATTTACACAACGCCTGTGAAAGCGGAATATTATGCTCACGGTGATATTTACGGCTACACCTACGACTTTATTGGAAAAATGGTGCCTCACTTTGGAAAACTGTCTGCTCAAAAAATATATGCCATCAAGCACAGTGATGGAAAGATATTCAATAAATTAAATCACATCTATCAAGACGCTGACATTGAAGTGACCCCACAAAACGAATGTATTTTTCGTCCAAATGACGAGCATCTCGTCTATCTGGGTAGAAAAAGTGATGGAAGCTATGAAGAGCTTAAAGTAATCTACCTCAAATTTGAATGCTCCCGACACTAAAAAAATAGGGGGTTGTTGACATCGCACATAGCACCCCCATTTACATTTCAATTCATTAACTCAATTCAAAAATAGTATAATCTTGACGACAGTTTTGTTTTGTTATTAAAATACAGCAATCAAATTAGTGTTATTTTTTATGCGCAAAAGGAAAGCCAGATGAACGCTAAACATCAATCAAAAATAAAAGCCTTGCTACTTTTAAATGGTTTATTATTAACAGGGGCAATGCCTTCAATATCAAACGCGGATACATGCGGTGCGATTAGAGAGCGTTATTGGGCATGTGTTCGTGAGTCGATGAATAATGGCAAATGCGAATCGAACGTAACCATTCCCGCTGAATGCTTAATGGGCGGTGATTCAAGCTCCTCTAAAGGTAAAAAAGAGGAAGGCACGAATTCAAATACAGAAGAAAAGAAATACAAACGTGGACTTTTTGGTACAAAAAAGGAAATCATAGATACCACGCCTATTGGTTATCAAGATCAAGAAAACGCGCCACCGCCTAAACTCATTAGAACCGTGAACATTAAGCCAAGTGGAAAAAACTTTCTTGAAACAGAAGATGACGTCAATGCCTATGTGACAAAGGTAAAAGCTGATCTGATGGCGGTTATTAAAGAAGGTCGTAAAGTCCGTTTACAGTTCCAATAAGCCATTCGTTTTAACACCGCGCCTAGTTAACGATGGCTAGGCGCAACCAATTGGGTATCACGTTTATGTCGGTGTTGCGTCTTGATCACTATAACCTGCGTGCAGACAGCGTATTGATTGAAAGGCTGCGTATTTTTTATTGCGATGTAGTGGGTCTTGAATTGGGTTTTCGCCCACCACTAAAAAGCACGGGATACTGGCTGTATGCAGGCGAAAAAGATGTACTTCATCTCTCCCAAGCAACTCCTAACGAAATTCGGAAAAGCTATGATGGGCAGAGTACATTTGATCATATTGCTTTTTCGTGTAGCGATTTAAAAAGCGTTGAATTTCAATTACAAGATAAAGATATTCACTATAAACGCTCAGACGTTCCACAATCCGGCGCGGTTCAACTTTTTTTAATGACCCTGCCGGCAATAAAATTGAATTGAATTTTGCACCACAACACGTTTCACATTAATTTTTTCGACAAGTCGCTATTTTTGAATGGCATACTGACTTGCTAGGTCGTTCACGCGTTGTTTTAACTCTTTTGCTGTTTTGAAATGCACAATACGTCTTGGCGCTATATTGACCGACTCACCCGTTTTAGGATTGCGTCCTACTTGAGCTTGGCGAAATCGCAAGGAAAATGTTCCAAAACCGCGTATTTCAATGTTATTTCCCTGCTCTAATCCATCAATCATGCTCTGAAGAATGTGATTAACAATTATTTCAACCGAATGATGAGATAAACTGGGTTTACGTTTCGCAATCGCGGAAATCAATTCTGATTTAATCATATAATGGTAAATTCACTTTTTAATTTGCTGATTAACAATATCCGTATTCATGGTGCTTTCAATATGCCCTTGAAATTAAAGCAGTAGTGTAAATCTTCCCTTTACGTTACTCATCACTCAAATGAGTGATATCTAACCAGAATTAGTCAATTTAAATAGCATTGGCACATAAATAACCTGAGTTCGATATAAGAAAGCAGACCGTGAAAAAATCTGAAAGAATAGATGTTGGACTAAAAACACTTTCAGAAAGGCGACTTAGAATGAACTTAGATCAACTATTTACAGATATTGACGAT
>OMIH01000095.1 GCA_900299045.1 Methylococcaceae bacterium | reverse complement strand
GTATTAAATACCACCGCCTTTCCAAATGTGCCTAAGGGTTGGTTTTGGACATCTTCACCCCATAACAGCAATACCTACTATGCGTGGATGGTTTACTTTGAGCACGCAAAACATCACACGGATGTGAAATATGGCACAAATTACGTTCGATTGGTGCGCGATAATGTGAAATAATCGAGATTAGTTAATTTAACTAATCTCAACCGAGTTAAAACCAACACCATTTTTTTATATTGACACCATGTTATGAATGATACATTAGTACAGCTTGCCGCTGTTTTAGAGCAACGCAAAACACAAACTGCCGATACATCTTATGTGGCTAGTTTATATTCAAAAGGACTAGACACCATTTTAAAAAAAATTGGTGAAGAAGCCACAGAAGTTGTCATTGCGGCAAAAGACGGGGATGCACAGCAAATCATTTATGAAACGGCTGATTTATGGTTTCATTGCATGGTGCTTTTGGCTCAACAAGGACTTCACCCAAACGATGTATTAAGCGAATTGCAGCGGCGTTTTGGCTTATCGGGTTTAGATGAGAAAGCACAACGTGAAACAAACATCAAATAAAATGACATTAGGAGAGAAAAATGCACTTTAGTGTGATGCAATTAGCGTTAATTTTAGGCATTATTATTTTGCTTTTTGGAACAAAAAAACTGCGCAATGTTGGCTCGGACGTGGGGGGAGCGATTCGTAATTTTCGCTCTGCGATGAAAGAGGGGCAAGGCGACACAAAAGAGCATGACGAGCACGTCATTGAAGGCGAAACAACGACATCATCATCGAGTGCGCCTTATAAATTCAAAAAGAAAGACAGCGCTAAATGAGTGCTAAAAAACGTTTAATCATTGGCATGACAGGCGCAACAGGCGCTATTTACGGTGTGCGAATGCTCCAAATTTTAAAAGAACAACCGCAATGGGAAGCGCATCTGGTTATTTCATCAGCGGGACTTGTGAATTTAAAGCATGAACTTGATATGTCGCGTGAGGATTTATACGTTTTAGCAGATGTGACACATGGAATTCATGATATTGCGGCTACCATTTCGAGTGGTGGTTTTAAAACAGAAGGGATGATTATTGCGCCTTGCTCAATGAAAACGCTTGCGGCAGTGGCACACGGCTTTGGTGATAATTTGATTTCGCGTGGCGCGGATGTGGTACTAAAAGAGCGTCGTCGCCTTGTCGTCATGCCGCGCGAAACACCACTGCATTTGGTGCATATTCGTAACATGGGTATTGTCACCGAAATGGGAGGGATTATTTTTCCGCCTATGCCCGCGTTTTATAGTAAAACGGATTCACTTAGCGCAATGGTTAATGAAACAGTTGGGCGAATTTTAGATTTATTTGGTGTTGATGTGACCGGACTTTACACACCCTGGGAAGGCATGAAAAAATAAGTGGATATTCGCTAGATTGTTATCAAAATAAAAAGAATAAAATCAACAATGCTGCGCCGCATTCCAGCGTACGCCTAAACATCGTTTTTGCTCGGCTGTTAATTGTTTAACTTCCCATTCCAGTTTACTTGCCTGCGAGCGATTGCTACACACAGTAAAAGCCATAATATGTGAAGGTTTATTTCGCTGCGTAAATTTTGCACCTTTACCCTCTATATGTTTTTGAAATCGATTTTCGATGTTTGTGGTAATACCGGTATAAATTTTACCGTTACAGCACTCAAGCATATAAACAAACCAATCACTATTTTTTTGAGTCATATTTTTTGATTCATAGAAAATGAAATAAACAGCACAATGAAAAATAACATGATAGAGGAAAAATAATGCTTATTGCACGCTTTATGACACCGTTGATAAGACAAAAAAAGCGTTATTCTATTGAAATGCTTTCGTTTTTTTCGCTTATTTTATCGCTCATGCTCACCGCGTGTAATAACGCTTCTGATTCCACGCCACCCCAAGCACCGCCTCCTCCTAATGTAAAAGTAGCCCATGCCATGAGCAAAGAAATAACGCAATGGGATGACTACACAGGACGCATTGAAGCGGTTAATGACGTGCAGGTGCGTGCGCGAGTGAGTGGTTACATTGAAAAAGTCTCCTTTACAGCAGGTGCTAGTGTAAAAAAAGGGGATTTATTGTTTGTTATTGACAGTAAGCCTTATAAATCGCAGTTAAATTATGCCAATGCAGAACAAGAAAAAGCGAAAGTCAGATATGAACTCGCCAAAAACGAGTTAGCAAGAGCTGAAAAGTTAGTAGCAGAAAAAGCGATTTCTATCGAAGAATTCGATATGCGAAGTCACGCAGTGCGTGAAGCATCAGCAGCACTTCAATCCGCACAAGCAAATGTCTACGCTGCGCAACTCAATGTTTCTTATTGTGAAATACGCGCACCTATCAGCGGTCGTATTAGCCGAGAGCTGTTAACGGAAGGCAATTTAGTCAATACATCCGATAACACCGTATTAACTACTATTGTGTCGCTTGATCCAATTTATGTGTACGTTGACGTTGATGAACGCTCCCTCCTTCATTATCGCGCCCAACATAAACAGGCAACATTAAACGGTACACCTGTATCGCTTTCACTTAGTGATGAGAAGAGCCCTTCTTTTCAAGGTCAGATTGATTATGTCTCGCCCAAAGAAGAGACGAAAACGGGCACTATTACGTTGCGGGGCGTGTTTGATAACCCTGATGAATTATTGATTCCCGGTTTTTTTGCTCGATTGCGTATACAAAAAAATGCACCTTCCCCAGTCTTATTACTTCCAGATAAAGCGATTGGCAAAGATCAAACGCAGCATTTTGTGTGGGTGGTAAAAGACGATAATCAAGTGGAATATCGCAAAGTGACGCTGGGTATCAGTGACAATAATCTACGAGTGATTAGTGAGGGGATAAGTCCACAAGACTGGGTTGTTATTGAGGGTCTTCAGAAAATTCGACCTAACACGCAAGTCAATCCAGAGCATATTGATCTCGCCATTTCACCTGCTACACACTAAATTTTATGGATAAATTTACGCGTTTTTTTATCAATCGACCTATTTTTGCAGCGGTTTTATCAATTGTTATCGTGCTAGTAGGCGGTTTAGCGTTAATTACGCTACCCATTACGCAATATCCCGAAATTGCGCCGCCCACCGTTGTGGTGACCACCAATTACCCTGGTGCAGATGCAAAAGTGGTCGCTGAAACCGTAGCGACGCCTATTGAACAAGAGGTGAATGGGGTTGAGGATATGCTTTATATGTCATCAACCTCCACTAATAGCGGCTCGATGATGCTCACGATTACGTTTAAACCAGGAACGAATCTCGATAAATCCCAAGTATTAGTCCAAAATCGCGTTGCGCTTGCTGAACCTAAATTACCAGAAGAAATCCGTCGTCAAGGGATTAGTGTTAAAAAAAGCAGTCCCGATTTGAGTTTAGTTGTCAATTTAGTGTCGCCCAATAAACGCTACGATAGCGTTTATATGAGTAATTATGCGCTATTGCAAATTAAAGACAGTCTTGCGCGTTTGCCTGGTGTTGGGGATATTATTGTTTTTGGCGCACGCGATTACAGTATGCGTTTGTGGCTCAATCCTCAACAGATTGCCGCTTTGAATTTAACGGCAACGGAGGTCATTTCAGCTGTCCGTGAACAAAATATTCAAGTTGCAGCTGGCGTGGTTGGGCAACCGCCATCACCTAATGCGAGTGATTTTCAATATACGCTCACCACCACAGGGCGTTTAACCACGCCTGAGCAATTTGGCAATATTGTTATCAAGCAGGGCAGTCATGGTGAAGTGGTTTTGCTTAAAGAGGTGGCGCGTATTGAACTGGGTGCAAAAGACTATAATTCGGGGTTGTATTTAGATGGTGAGCCCACAGTGGGATTAGCTATTTTTCAACTGCCAGGTTCAAACGCATTGGACACGAAAAAAGCGGTTGTTGAAACAATGAACAAACTCAAGACCCATTTTCCAGAAGATTTGGATTATCTGATGGTATACGACACCGTGGTCTTTATTTCACAGTCTATTGATGCGGTCGTAAAAACGTTATTTGAAGCCATTTTGCTGGTCGTGATTGTTGTTGTGATTTTTTTACAAAATTGGCGAGCCGCACTTATTCCCCTTCTCGCGGTACCTGTATCGTTAATTGGCACTTTTGCTGTCATGTCAGCGCTGGGACTGTCACTAAACACGTTATCGTTGTTTGGCTTGGTATTAGCCATTGGCATTGTGGTGGATGATGCCATTGTGGTAGTTGAAAATGTCGAGAGGCACATGGCTCAGGAAGGGCTACACGCAAAAGAAGCGACGTATTTAGCCATGCGTGAGGTAGTGGGGCCTATTATTGCCACGGCATTAGTCTTGGTGGCGGTGTTTTTGCCAACCGCGTTTATTATGGGGGTATCAGGTGCGTTTTATAAACAATTTGCCTTAACCATTTCAGTATCCACCATTATTTCAGCATTTAATTCGCTCACCTTAAGTCCTGCTTTATGTGCTTTATTGTTAAATCGCGCACATGAAAATAAAGACGCGTTTACACGCGGTTTTGAATGGGTATTTGGAGGTTTTTTTGTGCGATTTAACCGATTTTTTGATGCGTTTAGTTTAGGGTATTCGCGCTTTGTTGGGCGTTTAATACGAATGAGTGCGGTGGTGTTAATTCTGTATGCGGGTCTTAATGCGTTAAATATCATCGTATTTGAAAAAGTCCCCACCGGCTTTATTCCGCAACAAGATCAAGGCTATTTAATTTTATATGTGCAACTACCCGACGCGGCGGCATTGTCGCGCACAGAGCAAGCTGTTCAACAAGCCAATGATATTATTATGGCAACACCGGGCATTGCACACGTCAATGAATATGTCGGCTGGTCGATTATGACTCGAGCAAGTCAACCGAATGTGGCGACGCTCTTCGCACGACTGACTCCCTTTGACGCGCGTATAAATCATAGCGAACTCACGGCTAATGCCATTGTCAAAAATTTATCACAGCGGTTGTCGTCTATTCCCAATGCAACGATCGCGGTTTTTCCGCCACCGCCTATTCGTGGTATGAGTTCGGTGGGGGGATTTAAATTACAAATTCAAGACAAATCAAACGTAGGCGTTGATGCACTGCAAAGCGTCACAGCGGATATGATTGCAAAAGGCAATCAACAATCCGGATTAGTGGGCTTGTTCTCTACTTTTCGCTCTGGTGTACCGCAACTCTTTTTTGATGTGGATCGTGTGCGTGCAAAATCCATGGGCGTTCCTTTGCAAAACATCTTTGACACACTGCAAATTTATTTAGGTTCGCTTTATGTCAATGATTTCAGCCAATTTGGGCGAACTTACCAAGTGGTTGCACAAGCAGATGCGCCTTTTAGAATGGATGCGCTAGATGTAACCGCGTTGAAAACGAAAAATGCACAAGGTGACATGGTGCCACTAGGCGCGATTGCGCAAATTAAACACATTAACGGTCCTGATAAAATTACACGCTACAATATGTATCCTGCCGCTGAAATCAATGGCAGTATTTTGCCTACGATTAGCTCAGGACAGGCAATTAGCACCATGAGCGAATTATTAAACACACAGCTACCCTCAGGGTTTAGTTTTGAGTGGACAGAGCTCACACTGCAACAAGTGTTAGCGGGAAATGTCGCGTTTTTAGTGTTTCCATTGAGTGTTATTTTTGTCTTTTTAGCGCTAGCGGCACAATATGAAAGCTGGTCGTTGCCGTTTGCGGTGATTTTAATTGTGCCAATGTGTATTTTGTCCTCTATGACGGGACTTTGGATAAGTCACATGGATAACAATATTTTCACGCAAGTAGGTTTTATTGTATTGGTAGGACTAGCAAGTAAAAATGCAATTTTGATTGTTGAATTTGCAACGCATCGTCAAGCCTTAGGCATGGATAAATTTGCCGCAGTCATTGAATCGTGCAATATTCGACTGCGCCCCATTTTAATGACCTCTATTGCGTTTATTATGGGCGTATTTCCTTTAGTAGTGTCAACGGGCGCGGGCTCAGAAACGCGACGTATTTTAGGTACCGCTGTGTTTAGCGGCATGATTGGCGTGACTTTTTTTGGTTTATTGCTGACACCGGTTTTTTATATTGTTGTGCAATATATGAAAAAATCTGCAGATTCAACGTCTAAAGGGACTATGCCACGATGATAAAAAAAGCAATTTATCTAAGCGCAAGCGTTTGTTTATTAACAGCCTGTGCGGTTGGGCCCGATTATAAACAACCTGAGATAACAAATTTACCTCACCAGTTTGCCAATGCGCCATCCAATGAACTTTCTTATGATAAGGTAGAGCAACAGTGGTGGAAAAATTTTAATGATGACATTTTATCGAGCATCATTGACAAAACGCTAGCGCATAATCATGACTTGCAATTTGCACGCGCAAATTTGATGCAAGCACGAGCGCTTTATATGAATTCATCGCTGAGTTTTTTGCCGCAACTGACCTCGCATGGCAATTTTACCGACCAAAAACGCAGTGTTTCCGCGCTCAATAATCGTGCGTTTGTTCCTAGAACTCTCAGTTTATATAACGCTGGATTTGATGCGTTTTGGGAACTCGATTTATTTGGTCGCGTGAGGCGCAGTACAGAAGCGTCCAGTGATGAGGTGGATGAAATAATTGCATCGCTGCGGGACGTGAGCGTGAGTCTTATTGCGGAAGTGGCGCGAAATTACCTTGAATTGCGAGGCTTCCAAACACAAGTACGTTTATCTGAGCAATCCGTGACGCATCAAAAAAAATTGCTTGAACTCACGCAAGTAAGAGTGAATCACGGACGAGGTACGTTATCGGATATCGCAACGATTCGCGTACGTTTAGAAACCGAGCAAGTAGCGATGTCGGATTTACAGGCGGCTATTAAGCACACGATTCATCGCTTAAGTGTGTTAACGGGGCAAATGCCAGATGCACTTACTATGGCGTTAAATGCACCTAACGTATTACCAATGCTGTCAAAAGCGATTCCACTTGGTCATCCTGCTGATTTATTAAAACGTCGTGCAGATATTCAAATGGCTGAACGCGCACTTGCGGCTGCAACGGCGCGTATTGGCGTGGCGACAGCGGACTTATTTCCGCGTGTTACCTTTGTTGGTACGCTTTCGCTAGAGAGTAATACCTTAAAAGGGATGGCAGCGCCTGGTAGCGAAAGTTATTCTCTTGGCCCTAAAATTAGTTGGGCATTTTTGGATTTGGGGCGCGTCTATGCGCGTATTGACGCTGCTGATGCGGTGGCTCAAGCAAGTTTAGCCCAGTATCATCAAACCGTGCTCCATGCACTTGAAGAAACCGAAAATGCCCTGGTCACTTACCATCAAGAACAAAATAAGCATACTTTTTTGGCGAGTGCCGTTGCAGTCAGTGAACAGGCGCATCAGCTAACACTGCAACGTTATGACGCAGGAGCGCTGGATTTACTCGCTGTCCAAGAAAGTGCCTTATTGGTTTTGCAAAATCAACGCCAACTTGTACAGAGCGATATAGCACTGACCATGTCATTGATTGCTATTTATAAATCACTAGGTGGTGGCTGGGAAAATGTGCAAGAAATAGCGCGTGACATTAAGTAATTTCACTGCGCCAAAGGCATTGACCACTTGCTTTTTGAATACTGTCTAGGCGAGCATTGTGCTCACTTTCTTCCTCATCGTTGCAGTGAATGATAAGTAACGGCGGGCGATCGGCAAGCGTTCGCATGACGGTGGCGCCATGATGCTGATAACTTGCCGCAACGCTATCTTCACTGCTCTCGGTCATCAGTGAAAATTGCCCGCCTGTCATTCGCAAAAAAACGTCAGCGAGAATTTGCGCATCAAGTAACGCACCGTGAAGTTCACGGTGCGTATTATCTACATCATAGCGTTTACAAAGCGCATCTAAATTATTTCGCTGACCGGGAAAACGAATTTTGGCATCCGCGAGAGTATCAAAAACCGTACAATACTGTTCAATTGACTGCGTGTTAGGCAATTTTGCTAACTCATAATCGAGAAAGCCTACGTCAAAAGGTGCGTTATGAATAATTAATTCACTACCGCGAATATAATCAATAAAATCATACGCAATTTCGTTAAATTTCGGTTTGCTTGCTAAAAATTCTCGTGTCAGACCATGCACTTGTAACGCGCCGGGTTCGCTATCACGCTCTGGATTAATATAAACATGAAAATTGTTTCCTGTTAAGCGACGATCAAGCAATTCAACGCAACCAATTTCGATAATACGATTATCATCTTTTGTGCTAAGACCTGTGGTTTCGGTATCTAATACAATTAATCGGTTTGCGTGGACTGTTTTCATTGGATACTGTGATTGGAATGGGGTTGTTCATATTGTATAGCGTGTAGGCGAGTATATGCGCCATTTTTAGCCAGTAATTGATGATGCGTGCCTTGTTCAACAATGCGACCTTTGTCGATGACTAAAATTTTATCCGCATTTTCAATGGTGGATAAACGGTGTGCAATCACGAGAGTAGTGCGATTGCCCATCACTTTTTGCAGTGCGGCTTGGATATAACGCTCAGACTCGGTATCAAGCGCTGATGTGGCTTCATCTAAAATTAAAATAGGTGCATTTTTGAGTAAAGCGCGTGCTAACGCTAAACGTTGGCGCTGACCACCAGAGAGTTTGACGCCATTTTCACCAATTTCGGTATCTAGCCCTTGGTCAAACTTATTAATAAATTCAATTGCGTAAGCATCTGTTGCCGCTTGCGTAATCGCCTCGCGACTCGCACCCGCCAAGGCACCGTACGCGATATTGTTAGCAATAGTATCGTTAAATAACGTCACTTGTTGATTGACTAATGCGATATGTTGACGCAAATTACGCAAGGTATAGTCGTTAATATTCACGCCATCAAGCAAAATTTCGCCCTGAGTGTATTGATAAAAACGGCACACTAAATTTGCAAGCGTACTTTTACCGCCACCCGATGCCCCAACTAACGCAATCGTTTCGCCCGCTTTAGCAACAAAACTAATGTCACTCAAGGCGGGTTGCGCGTCAATATCATAATGAAATGTAACGTGTTTGAACTCTATGTCACCTACGCAATGCGTTTTACTGTAAGTGCCTTCGTCGTGTTCAGTATCTTGATCTAATACGTCAAATAACGACTCCGCAGCGACAATACCTCGTTGAATATCGCTATTTGCATCACTGAGTTGGCGCACAGGGCGGGGTAGCAAAAATGCAGCCGTTAAATAGCCAACAAACGCCCCCACACTGGATTGCTCCATAAAAAATAGGGCGACATACATAAGAAACGCAAGCGCTAATGCAATAATCAGTTGCATGAGTTGATTGTGTAGCGAGCTAGTGCTAATAAGTTTCATGGATTGATTGCGATTATGATCGCTACGTTCAATAAATCGCAGGCATTCGTAATCTTCACCACCATAACTGCGCACAATGCGATGCCCATTCACCAGTTCTGAGGTAATGTGTGTCATATCCCCAATGGATTCTTGAATGCGCTTACTGAGCATTCGCATACGTTTACTGACATAATTAACAAGCAAGGCAATAACGGGCGCGATGACTAAAAAAACAAGAGATAACCGCCAGTTCATGTAAAACAAATAAGCCAGTAAACCAGCGGCAGTGAATCCTTCTTGAACGACTTTACGCACCGCATCGGTGGTGGCTTGCGCGACTTGATTGACGTTATGCGTAATTCGCGCAATCATGTAACCGCTGTTATTTGCATCAAAATGTGCAGTAGGCAGTTGCGTGTATTTTTCAAAAATTTCACAACGTAGTGTGTGTATTACATTTGAAGAGACTTTAGCTAAAAAATAATTCCCTAAATAAGCCCCCAAACTTCTCAGTAGAATTAAGCCACTAAATAACAGGGGTAAATAATAGAGTTTTTCGTGTTCTTTGGCTTGCAGTGTATCAATAATATCTTGTAAAAGTTGGGCAAATAAAGGTTGTGTGAGTGAATAAATGATAAAACCGATAATACTTACAAAAAATAACTTCTTGTGCGGTTTAATATAAACGAGAAGGCGTTTGTAAATATCGATTTTAGTTTTTTGCATAATGGATAGTGGTGGCAGATAAGGCAAAAAACGCCCGATTTTTGCACTCAAAAAACGGACGTTTAAACATGAAAAACGCAGATTATGTTAATCGCGGAGTAATTCGTTGATGCCGGTTTTGCTGCGTGTGCGCTCATCGACTTGTTTAATAATAACGGCACAATATAAGCTGTATGTGCCATCCGCTGAGGGTAAATTACCTGATACCACAACAGAGCCAGCTGGAATGCGTCCGTAAGTGATTTCGCCTGTCATACGGTTGAAAATTTTCGTACTTTGACCAATGTACACGCCCATAGAAATGACGCAGCCATCTTCCACAATAACGCCTTCTACAATTTCAGAACGTGCGCCAATAAAGCAGTTATCCCCAATAATGGTTGGATTGGCTTGCAGTGGCTCTAACACGCCACCAATACCCACGCCGCCAGATAAATGTACATTTTTACCAATTTGCGCACATGAGCCAACCGTCACCCACGTATCCACCATCGTCCCCGTATCGACATACGCACCAATGTTGACATAAGAAGGCATTAAAATAGCACCCGAAGCGATAAAGGAGCCATGACGCGCTACGGCATTTGGTACAACACGAACACCTGCAGCGGCAAAATCTTCTTCACTATAAGTTGAAAATTTACTTTCGACTTTATCGTAGTAGCGTGTATTGCCGCCATCCATTAAACGGTTATCGTTGATGCGAAATGACAAGAGAACGGCTTTTTTCAACCATTGGTGCGTGACCCAATCACCGTTAATTTTTTCCGCAACGCGTAATTTACCGCTATCAAGTAAATTCAGTGTTTGCGTAACCGCGTCACGGATTTCCGCTGATGCGTTGGCTGGGGTGATATCGGCGCGATGTTCAAATGCGCTGTTAATGATGTTTTCTAAATTGGTCATGAGTTTTTTTGTCAAATATTGGAAAAATTTTAAAAAATGGCGCGGCTTTATACCTATGGAATAGGGCGCGACTAACGCAATTCTAACATGATATGTTTATAATGTGGGCGGATGACAGAAAACGAATGAGGACAATAAATAGTCGATGATTGATAACACGGCTTTTTATGCGGATTGCATTTGTGTTTTTAGACTTTAAATTTTTAGGAAAATCATTATATGCGTAGAGTTATTTTTAATCAAAAAGGGGGCGTGGGTAAATCCACAATCACCTGTAATTTAGCGGCAATTAGTGCGCAACAAGGTAAACGCACACTCGTTGTTGATTTAGATGTACAGGGCAATTCCACGCAATATTTACTCGGCCATAAGGTAGCCGATAGTGATAAAACCATTGCCCATTTTTTCAAAGAGAGTTTGAGCATTTCTTTATTTGGTAGCAGCAATACGGGATCGGGTCTTGAAAACGCCATTCATGAAAGTCCTTTCCCTAATTTATTTGTGTTGCCATCACATCCCGAACTTGAGCCATTGCAAGGACGCTTAGAATCACGTTACAAAATTTTCAAACTTAAAGAAGCGTTTGAAAAATTAGACGATTTTGACGAAATTTATATGGATACGCCCCCCATTTTAAATTTTTATAGCCAATCTGCATTGATTGCAGCGCATAAGTGTTTGATTCCTTTTGACTGCGATACCTTTGCGCGTGATGCGTTGCATTTATTGATTCATACATTAGGTGAAGTTAAAGCCGATCACAATCAAGCACTTGAAATTGAAGGAATTATTGTGAATCAATTTCAAAAACAAGCGAATCTGCCGCGTCAATTAGTCAATGAACTCATTGCAGGCGGTTTGCCCGTTTTAGCATCAATGATTTCCAGTTCGGTCAAAGTGCGTGAATCACATTCAGAATCGCAACCGCTTATTCATTACGTTCCCACACATAAATTAACCGACGAATTCCGCGCCCTTTATGATGAAATTCACCAACGTTAGCACATGGGCATTGCCCATTTTATCGGGTGTTTTTATTGGAACGAGTTATATTCCGTTTCCACCATGGGCGTCATTGTTTGGCTTTGTGCCGCTATGGATTTTTTGGCAAGCACAAACCAACATAAAACCCGTCATTTTAGGTGGCATGGTAAGCGCGTTTGTATTTACGCTAATCGGCTTTAATTGGATGACGTATTTGCTACATGAGTTCGCGCATTTACCATGGGCATTGTCGGTGATTGGCATGATTATTTATGCGTTAATTGCGCATTTATACGTGCCTTTTGCTGGCATGGTGTGGTTTTTGATGGTAAAAAAATGGTCATGTTCAAAACGTGTTTCTTTGGGGTTATTAACGCTTATTACAATCTTATGTGAGGCGTATTCGCTGACCTTATTTGATTGGAACTTTGGTTACTCGTGGTTTGGCGCGAATATCCCTTTTTACCATTTGGCGGAAATTGTCGGTTTTAGTGGGTTAAGCGCCATCACACTTGCTTATAATTTACCGCTTTACCTAGCATGGAAAGCTCGCCATGAAACCCAAGGCAAAATACTATTTGGCGCGGTGGTGGGTAGTTTTTTGCTTTTTAATATGGCTGGACTGGCGTTAAAGGCGCGTTTACCGGAGCCTGATGCAGCGTTTAACGTTTTGATGGTGCAGGGGAATATTGGCAATTCAGAAAAAATAGCCGCTGAAGTTGGAGATGGTTATGGGCAAGCTATTTTAGATCGTTACCT
This sequence comes from Methylococcaceae bacterium, assembly GCA_900299045.1. Lineage (GTDB taxonomy): Bacteria > Pseudomonadota > Gammaproteobacteria > Methylococcales > Methylomonadaceae > UBA10906. The sequence continues at coordinate 1,949 of OMIH01000095.1, read as the reverse complement.
TGCGTTAACCAGTAACGCACTCCTCGCACATACACAAGACAAAATTGATTTTGCGCTCTGGCCAGAAACCGCTTTCCCTACTTTTTTAGGCGAAAATTTAGTGCCGCCTAATACCTATCCCGCGCAACTAAGTGAATTTTTAAACGCGCATACGTTGCCACTTGTGACGGGCGCTTATAGCGTAGATAGGCGCGTTAAATTACTAACCAACTCGCTATTTCTCTTAAATGAAATGGGGCAGATTGTCCCTCCGCATTACAGCAAAACGATTTTATTGGCGTTTGGGGAATACATTCCTTTTGAAGATTTTTTATAGCAACTTCGTGAATGGTTTCCACAAATTGGTCATTTTGCACGCGGGCAGGGAGCAACGGACTTATTTAATTTACATGGATTGAAGATGGCACCGCAAATTTGCTACGAAGGCTTATTTGCGTATTTTTCGCGTGATTTAGCCAATCTTGGTGCGCAAGTGATTGTCAATGTTACCAATGACTCTTGGTATGGGGCATGGCAACAGCCATATCAGCATTTTTATATGACGCTCGCGCGGGGGATTGAGTTTCGTCGTCCTGTCCTTCGTGTAACTAACACGGGCATTTCCTCGGTGGTGTTAGCGTCAGGTGATATTTTACAGCGCTCGCCTATTTATGAGGCGTGGACGGATGTGTATCACGTCCCTTATGTCAAAAATCCTCTGCCTACCTTTTATCAAGAATGGTTTTATTTGCTCCCCATTTTGCTTTGGATGAGTTTTTTTGCATTAGTAATAATGGCGATAAAACAAGATGTTACATTCAGAAAAATAAATAAGTAGCCAAAAAAATCGTTTATACGCAAAAAAAAGTAGCGTATTTTTTATTTTTGTATATAATAGCTGGCTTATCAAGTTTATTTGCCTTGGTGGCGAAATTGGTAGACGCAAGGGACTTAAAATCCCTCGTTCGAAAGAACGTGCCGGTTCGACTCCGGCCCAAGGCACCATATAAATAAAAAGACCTAAGTTTTTGCTTAGGTCTTTTTTTTGCGCTGATGAATATGTAACTCTGCCATGATTGATACGCAAAACGGCGTTGCTATTAATTCAATTTTTTATAAACATCACCACGATTTCCCATTGTTAACATAAAGATTAACAATTCATCCTCTTTTACGGTGTAAATCAATCGATAGCGTCCCACTCTCAATCTATATAGTGCTTGGTGTCCTTGTAATAGCTTGATGTCTAATTTTTCGTGTTTAAACGGATTTTCCTTTAAGAGGTCGATTTTTTAACTCAATATATCTTTTTGATTTTGTGTGCATTTATCGTAAAACTTGCTGGCGTCTTTGTGCATTAATAAACGGTATTTCATCAGCGTGCTTTGACCGTTTCCCAATCCTCAAACTCACTATAATCACCTTGCTCAATTTGTGTCATCATTTTTTGAATATGGGCAACGTCTTCTGTGTTCAAGCTGTCGTCATCATTTAGCACTCGACAGACATTTTTAGGTAAATTATTGATAAAGCTTAACAATGCGTTATAGCTGTTATCTTCAATTTCTAATAGAATTGTTTTCATTATTTTTCCATGTTGATTATGCTTAGATATTTTTCAAATATAAAAATAAAATCACTTATTCTGATTTAGTACGCATTACAATTGGTGCTGACTGAATTTCCTAATGGGCTTGAAGTGCAATTCAGCCTGCTTGGTTGATATGATTGAACAGGGGGAGGGGCGACTATAGTTGTTGCTAAGCCGGTAGCTGCGCCGATTAATTCAAACATAGCTCTCTTGTTTTCGTTTGCTTCTTGCTGTCTTTGCATTTCTGCTATTTCATATCGACGTCTTTGATCGGATAATTGTTGTTCACGTCGAAGTTCAGCAATTTCATTTTCTTTTCGCCGATCGTTTTCAAGTTGTTTATTAGCAGCAATCTGTTCAGCTTTTTTTAATTCAGATT
>OMIH01000094.1 GCA_900299045.1 Methylococcaceae bacterium | reverse complement strand
GTAACGTAAAAATTTCAGCCGTAATTTCTTGGGGGGATAAATTCATTGCACTTGCTCCTGTTTGAATTGATTGAACAACGTGTCACTTTTTTAAGTGTTTATTAGAATTTTTTGGTTTTATTGTCGTTATAACAATAAGTTATGGCATATTATAGTTGAAGATACTTAATCGACGTTAAGTACATGGTACCGAGAAAAGGACTTGAACCTTCACGGGCTTGCGCCCACTAGCACCTGAAGCTAGCGTGTCTACCATTCCACCACCTCGGCACGGACGTTGCGAACTATACTCAGCGCTACTGTGTTTGTCAATATTAAGAAAAAACACGTTTCGAGTAAAAACCTTTGAATCATTTAGCGTTGCGCCTTTTACCTTGAGCGTTAAACCTGTATGATAACAGGCAAATTATTATTGAATTTTTTCTATAAAGAAGTTGCCCAACAAAAATGCCATCAAAGTCTAAACATCCCATTGATTTCGCATCAAAACATGATCCTTTCGCAGAACGCGAAGCTGAAAAATATGATAATCCCATTCCCAGTCGTGAATTAATTTTGCAATTACTCAGCGATGAGGGTCGCCCTCTTTCGCGCCCAGACATTGCAAGTGCGTTTGCCATTGAAGATGAAGAGCGTCTTGAAGCCTTGCGCCGCCGCTTACGCGCCATGGAACGTGATGGACAGGTGTTATTTAATCGCGGCAGTCGTTATTGCCTTGTCAATAATAAAGATTTGATTGTAGGACGTGTGATTGGGCACGTTGATGGCTTTGGTTTTGTTCGCCCCGATGACGGCTCAGAAGATTTGTATTTATCGCCGCGCGAAATGAATATGCTACTCCACAATGATCGAACGATGGTTCGCGTGGTTGGTGTAGATAGAAAAAATCGTCGTGAAGGGGCGGTTGTTGAAATTTTAGAGCGTAATACACACCAAATTGTTGGGCGTTTGTACGTTGAAGATGAATTTACTTATGTGATTCCCGATAACAAAAATATTGCGCAAACCGTACTCGTGGAAACCGGTCATGTCGCAGGGGCTCAACACGGTCAAATTGTTGTCGCAAAAATTACCCAGCAACCAACAAAGTTGCATCAACCGCTAGGGCGTATTGTTGAAATTCTCGGTGATCATCTCGCACCGGGAATGGAAATTGAAATGGCTATTCGCACGCACGAATTGCCTAGCATTTGGTCAGACGCGCTGCTGACAGAAATTGCACCGCTAACCGGTGACGTACCCGAACAAGCCAAAGAGGGGCGCGTTGATTTGCGCAATACGCCATTAGTCACCATTGACGGTGAAGATGCCCGCGATTTTGATGATGCGGTATATTGCAAAAAAACGCCCAAAGGCTGGAAATTATTAGTCGCTATTGCTGACGTATCGCATTATGTAACCGTTGGCAGTGAACTGGATAAAGAAGCACATAATCGCAGCACATCGGTCTATTTTCCTGAACAAGTCATTCCCATGTTGCCGGAAATTTTGTCGAATGGCTTATGTTCGCTTAATCCTCACGTTGACCGTTTGTGCATGGTCTGTGAAATGATTATTGATGAAGAAGGACAAGTGGGGCGTTCACGTTTTTATGATGCAGTGATGCGCTCACACGCGCGGCTGACCTATAACGAGGTAGCAAAAATGCTCGTTGAGGGCGACGAGGTATTAGCGCAACGGTATACCGCATTGATGCCTGATTTAACTCAACTCTACAAACTCTATCAAGCCATGCGTAAAGCGCGTGAAAAACGTGGCGCTATGGATTTTGATACGCAAGAAACCCGCATTATTTTCGGTGAAAATCGTAAAATCGACAAAATTGTGCCCGTTGTTCGCAACGATGCACATAAATTGATTGAAGAATTTATGATTGCCGCTAATGGCTGCGCTGCGCGTTTTTTAAATAATAAAAAAATGCCTAAATTACTGCGCGTGCATGAAGGACCTAGCGAAGAAAAACTGACCAATTTACGCACATTTTTAAGTGAGTTAGGACTGCGGATGTCGGGTGATATGTCGCCAACACCGCTGGATTATATGCACCTCATTGAGCAAATCAAAGATCGCCCCGATGCGCATTTAATTCAAACTGTTCTATTACGTTCTATGTCGCAAGCCGTGTACAGCGCGGAGGAAAAAGGGCATTTCGGTTTAGCACTTGACGCGTATGCGCATTTTACCTCCCCTATTCGTCGTTATCCGGATTTGCTGGTGCATCGAGCTATTCGTCATTGTTTGCAGAATAAAAAAGCAGATAGTTTTGTCTACGGCGTACCTGATATGGTGATGCTTGGCGAGCATTGCTCAGCTAATGAGCGACGCGCAGATGACGCGACGCGCGATGTGATTAGTTGGCTCAAATGTGAATACATGATGGACAAAATTGGCGAAGAATTTGACGGTGTCATTTCAGCTGTCACGTCTTTTGGCTTTTTTGTGGAACTGGCGAATATTTACGTCGAAGGTCTCGTACATATTAGCAGTTTAGGGCAAGATTATTTTCATTTTGATGCACTCAGTCATCAACTCAAAGGCGAACACAGCAATACCCGTTATCGTTTAGGCGATCGCGTCAAAATTAAGGTGGTGCGTGTTGATTTAGACGAGAAAAAAATGGATTTTACCTTGATTTTAAAAACGAAATCCAATGCCGCTGCGTTGCCTGCTAAAAAGAAATCAAAAAGTAAATCCAAATCAAAATCAGCAAAAAAATCAACTGATGCGCCAAAAATACACAGCAGTGAAACCAACCCCGATGCGAAACCGGCAAAGAAAAAGCGTCGGAAACGTAACAAAAATGCTAAAAAACCAGCAATAACGCCCGAATTATGAAAAAAATGTTCTCTATTTGTCTTGTTGTCGTCGTAGCCTGTACGTTAGTGGCTTGTGGTCAAACAGGTGCGCTTGTTTTGCCCAGTAAAACGCCAACATCCACCGTTCATCCCTAATTTTATTTTACTCTATCGTTTATATTCATGGATCATTTTACCTACCGCGAAAATCAACTTTTCGTCGAAAATGTGGCAGTTGACACAATCGTTAAACAATACGGCAGCCCTTGCTATATCTATTCTCGTGCCACACTTGAGCGACATTGGCATGCGTTCAACGAGGCGTTTGGCACACAGGCGCACTTAATTTGCTATGCCGTTAAAGCAAATTCTAATTTAGGTGTACTAAATGTATTGGCGCGACTGGGCTCTGGTTTTGATATTGTGTCTATTGGGGAACTTGAGCGTGTACGTCGGGCAGGTGGCGATGCCAACAAAATCGTTTTTTCGGGCGTGGGGAAACGTGAAGATGAAATTCGCGCTGCGCTACAAATCGGGATTCGCTGCTTTAATATTGAAGTCATGGGGGAACTTGAGCGCATTAATCAGGTCGCGGGGGAGATTGGCGTGAAAGCACCTGTGTCGTTTCGCGTCAATCCCGATGTGGACGCGCAAACCCATCCGTATATTTCAACCGGCTTAAAAGAAAATAAATTTGGTATTGCTATCGAAGAGGCACTAACCGCTTATCAAACAGCGGCAGCACTGCCTAATATTGATGTTGTCGGTGTGGATTGTCATATTGGCTCACAATTAACGCAAACGCGCCCTTTCTTAGATGCACTTGATAAAGTATTGCTACTCATTGATAAATTGCGTGAACACGGCATTACGCTCAAGCATTTAGATTTAGGCGGTGGACTTGGGATTTGCTACCGTGATGAGCAACCGCCCGAACCGGCAGACTATATTCAAGCTGTCTTAGCACGTTTGGGGAATACGTCTTTGGAAATTATGCTTGAACCTGGTCGTGCGATTGTGGGTAATGCGGGTATATTGGTCACGCGCGTGGAATATTTAAAACCCACTGAGCATAAAAACTTTGCGATTGTAGATGCGGCGATGAATGATTTGGTGCGCCCTGCGCTTTACGGTGCATGGCAAGCGATTATTCCTGTCAAAAAAGATAGCACAGCACCCGAATTAGTGTGGGACATTGTGGGACCTGTATGCGAAACAGGGGATTTTTTAGGAAAAGAACGCGCATTAAAATTAAGCCAAAATGATCTGCTTGCTGTCCGCTCGTCGGGCGCTTATGGTTTCACCATGAGCTCGAACTACAATTCACGTCCGCGCGTGGTGGAAGTGATGGTAGATGGTGATCAAATTCATATTGTGCGTGAACGTGAAACACTGGTGCAATTATGGCAAGGCGAGAGCGTTCTACCTTAATCTGTTTTCTCTTTTTATTCTTTAGTTTGTAAGGTTTTTATGTCAGCACCTCAATTAAGTTTTGAATTTTACCCACCCAAAACGCCTGAAGGCGCGACGAATTTGCTTGCCGTTCAACAACAACTTATGCCATGCAAGCCTGAATTTTTTTCTGTGACATTTGGGGCTGGCGGTTCAACACGCGATAAAACAGTTGAAACCGTGCTTCAAATTAAACATCAAGGCGTTACCGCCGCGCCACATTTATCCTGCGTTGCGTCTACAAAGGAAAGTATCCGCACGATACTCAATGATTATCGTCAACATGATATTCGAAAAATAGTGGCGTTGCGCGGTGATTTACCTTCAGGCACGATGTCAGCAGGTGAATTTCGTTATGCAAACGAGCTGGTGAGTTTTATTCGTCAAGAAACGGGCGATTATTTTGATATTCACGTTGCGGCGTACCCTGAAGTACATCCACAAACTTCAAATGCGACAGACGATTTTAACAATTTTAAGCGTAAAGTTGATTCAGGTGCTAATGCAGCGATTACGCAATATTTCTATAATGTCGAAGCCTATTTTCAATTTATGAATCAATGCCAAAAAGCAGGTATTACGATTCCTATTGCGGCAGGCATTATGCCTATTTCACAATATTCGCAATTATTTCGTTTTTCTGAAATGTGCGGTGCGGATATTCCACGCTGGATGCGCAAACGTCTTGAAAGTTTTGGTGATGATCGTCAATCTGTTCAAGCGTTTGGTGTAGAGGTGGTCACGCGGTTATGCCAGCAATTAATTGACGGTGGCGCAACTAATTTGCATTTTTATACGATGAATCAATCTGCGCTCACGTTGGCTATTTTAAATAATTTGAATTTGACGCAACAGTAAGCAAATTAACGCAAAACGCCCGCTGTGTTTGTTGATACACAGACGGGCGTTTTTTTATGTCGTTTTGTTTATTTAAACGAATTACACGGTATACGTTGTCGCTGAAGCGTCACCGCCCTCACCTGTCCAATCCGTATGGAAAAATTCACCGCGCGGTTTATCCGTACGCTCGTAAGTATGGGCGCCAAAATAATCGCGTTGCGCTTGTAACAAATTAGCGGGCAATTTTTCTGAGCGATAGCCGTCATAATACGCCAATGCCGACGAGAATGTGGGGGTTGGAATCGATAATTCAATGCCTAAAATAACTGCTTTACGCCATCCTGCTTCGGCTTTTTGCATAGCATTGACAAAGAAATCATCGAGTAGCAAATTTTCTAAATCAGGATTTTTGTTGTACGCATGTTTAATATTATTCAAGAATTGACTGCGAATAATACATCCACCACGCCACATCAACGCAATATCGCCATAATTGAGCGCAAAATGGTATTCTTTTGACGCTTCACGCATTAAACGAAAACCTTGTGCATACGAAATGAGTTTAGCCGCATAGAGCGCATCGCCAATCGCATTAATCATAGCGGCTTTATCGCCAGTAAATGCCACTTTCGTTTTCGGTAAACGCGCCGCTGCACGGACGCGTTCATCTTTTTGAGATGATAAGCAACGCGCAAAAACGGCTTCACCAATTAATGTCAATGGAATACCCAAATCTAGTGCGTTAATCCCTGTCCATTTTCCGGTACCTTTTTGACCCGCCGTGTCTAAGATTTTTTCAACCAGTGGCTGACCATCAGTGTCTTTATGCGCAAAAATATCGGTAGTGATTTCAATCAAATAGGAACTCAGTTCACCTTGATTCCATTGTTTGAATACCTCGTATAATTCGTCGTGACTTAATCCTAAGCCCTCAGATAATAATTGGTATGCTTCACAAATAAGCTGCATATCGCCATATTCAATGCCGTTGTGTACCATTTTGACATAATGCCCAGCACCATTATCACCCACCCAATGACAGCAAGGTTCCCCTTCAACTTTTGCACTAATAGCTTGAAAAATCGGTTTAACCGTTTTCCATGCGGCATGATTTCCACCAGGCATCATAGACGCGCCATAATGCGCACCATGCTCACCACCCGACACGCCCATACCGATAAAATTTAAGCCTTTTTCATTTAAACGCGCAACGCGGCGATTGGTATCGGTAAATAGCGAATTTCCACCATCAACAATGATGTCACCTTCTGATAGCAAGGGAATGAGTTGATCAATATAGAAATCGACCACATCACCAGCACGAACCATCATAAAAACAACTCGTGGCGCTTGAAGATTATCAACGAGTTCTTTGAGTGAATGCGTACTTACAATATGCAGTTCTTCTGGATCATGTATTTTTTCTACTTTGGCTTGTGTTTCAGAAAAATCATCTGCAATACCTTCAACATACTCAAACACAGCCACTCTAAAGCCATGATCTCGAATATTCATTGCCAAGTTTTTACCCATTACTGCTAATCCAATTAAACCAATATCTGCTTTCATTTTTTCGCCTTTTTATTAGTGGAGGTAAGCGAAATTTTAACACGTTCTGAGATATTGGCAGGAAGTTGTTTTTTCGCATTGTCGATAATAAAAGTTTTTTTTGAGACAAATAACGTTTATTTTAAGTGCACAATTCCGGCTATTTATTCCCCTCAAACGCCTATCTATGCTGCAATGGATATTGAATATTGCCACAATATATGTTTATATAAACATATATGAATCAAATAAGCGTTAAATTGATAAAGAGGAATAGTTAATGAATCCGTTAATTCTTATGCCTAACACGACAGGTGTTCAAGGAGAGGTCGTGATTGCCTCTCATGTGCGCATTTACAATGATTGCGAATTGTTACAAGTGTCGATAGATTCGTTCACGCATATTGCAAGTGGCGCATGGTTGCTTGACGTAGATATTGGACGATACTGTTCTATTGGCGATGGTGTTCATATTCTTTCACAGCAACCCACTAAAATGTTAACCACAAGTCCGCTCGTGTATTCCAATACGTTTGATGAATTAGCCACTGTGGCGAAAAAATCGCCATTTAACGTGTTAAAACGCACAACGATTGGGCATGATGTCTGGATAGGTTCTGGCGCGAAAATTAAAACGGGAATCACAATTGGAGATGGTGCCGTTATTGGAGCAGGAAGCGTTGTCACAAAAGATGTCGCACCTTATTCAATTATTGGTGGTGTAGCTGCAAAACAGATTAAAATGCGCTTTCCACCTAAAGTGGTTATGCGCCTTAGAAAATTGGCGTGGTGGAACTATAATCTCACCGATTATGATGTCACTTGGGATAATATTGATGTTGCCTTGCAGCAACTAGAACAACTAAAACTAGATGATAAATTATCAGCCTATAATCCAAACAGATATAAGGTATGGAAAGAAGGCAATGAAATTAAAGCTAAAATCTTGGAAAAAACTTGAGGAAATTTTCTGTTCATTTTTGTGAAAGGTGAGGCTTGATTATTATGATATTTCATCGTAATTGACTCGCATTAAATCAATTAAGGTATCGAGTTTCTCAGAAAGTTGCTCTAATTCACCATCCTGCATTTTAAACAAGGCTTGCTGTAGAATTCCTCTAGGCTCTAGGGTATTATTGATAATTAACGTTCGCCCGTTTTCAGTTAACGAGAGTGTCACGACGCGGTTGTCTTTGAGGCATTTCTCTCGCGCTACAAGCCCTTTTTTTGCGAGTTTATTGACCAACGTATTAGTAGTCGAGTGATGAATTGACATGGCTTTCGCTAAGTCTGTGACCTTGATTCCTGGTTTTTTAAATATTTCCCATATAGCCCAGAGTTGAGCACATGTAACGCCACATTCTATCTCGGCTAACTTTGAATGTTGCTGAATGGCTTTAAATATTAATCTAAATTGTTTTAAAGCAATATACGATATTTGAGATTCTATTTCCAAAAAGTGGTCGTGGTTCATATTTTTATTGATATAGTAACAATTTTATCATGTCGCTAATACAAAACGTCTTTATCTACGCCATCGCGCGAGTCAAGATAATTCGCTTTGTTTATTTTCATGACAGACTGCTTTTATTATATCTGCCAATAAAAATTGATACATCCATCAAATGAGGTATGAAATTTTAAAAAATCAAAAAAAAGGGAGTCAAAAACTGACTCCCTCCCTCTTTGTCTATAATCACATATTTTTTAAGCGTAAAGACTTAACAATCCATTAGTTCCATTTGTGCTGATTGTTTGAGCATTTGCAAATTCATCCACTGATTCATTGTTTGCATTTGATGCGATAACATTTCCTTCCGAATCCACTTCAGGGGCATTTTGACGATTACCTTGCCCATTTGACATATCTGCTGTGGCTTGTGCAAAGGCAGAGCGACCAGAATCGCTATTTGACGTAGATTGTTGCGATACACTCACATCTGCCAAATTAACTTGTTGGGCACTTAACATATCACGCAGTTTAGGCAAAGAAGCTTCAAGTGCATCACGCACAGCGCTATTTTGCGCGGTAAAGGCAATCGTTGCTTGATCTTGATTCATATCAATACGCACTGAAATAGGTCCCATGTGTTCGGGGTTCATTTTAATTTCAGCGCTAGAAATACCTCGACTATTCATCCATACGATACGCTCGCCCAAATCTTCATTCCATTGTGGATGTGAAAGCGGTCTTGATAGCGGTGCAACATCAGCAGTTTTCATCTCTTGTGCTAATTTGTTAACAACCGCATTCATGACCTGAGGCGTGGCTTTATCTTGATTTGAAACACTAATCACATCTGATTTTTCAGCATTCAATAGTGCCGCAAAACTTTTTGTATCTATATTTTGCTTGTTATCAATCGATTGATTTAACGACGCGTCGTTATTCAAACTCGAATTTTGCGGTGTATTATTTGAGCCATTATTGTTATTGCCTGCATCACCACTGTTATTACGATTAGCAACCGCGTCCATGAGTAACGTTTTTGCTGATGTTAATGTGGTAATTTTGTCGGTTGACGCATTTGAATTGTCACTTCCTTTATCAAAAGCGAGATTCGATTCTGTTTGTTCAACAGGTGCATCTTGGGCAACTACTTGCGGGGTGAGTTGCACTGCAACCAATGTATCAGGTGCAAGTGTTGTATCAACAACGGTTTGCTGTGATGCACTTGAATCATTCGTCGACGCAGGTGATTCAGGAAGTTGCCCTGCATCACCAGATTGCGATGTCACCGCAATAGTCGTTTGCGCTGAAACAGCCAAATTTTCATTCACCAACGCTGCCGAGTCAGCAACGGCAGCAGAATCGATAGATTCTTTCAGTTTAAGCATCTTGGGAGCTGTTTGAGCGACCATGCGAGATGCGTCATCTTGCAAACTTTGTTGCGTAACAAGCGTTGAATCTGTCGATGCGGTTTGTACTAAAGGCGCAGATTGAGGCTGATTTACTGTACTTTGCTGCGTTGAATTTTGTGTGAATACTACCGGTGCAGCCTCTTGCTTAACAACTAGTTGCGGTGTGGGCTGTTGATTAGTTGCCCCCCCTTGCGGCATAGTGGCTTCCTGCGTAAGGTTTGCGGTCACTGTTTTTGTTTGAGAAACTGTTTCTATATCCGCACCTGTTTGTACAGATGCTTGTGCTTGAGCGGCAGTTTGTTGCACAATTTTATTTTGCAAATCGCTATTTTGCGGCACGGCAGTTTGATTTGCTAGCGTCATAGCAGGGGCGGCAGCATCCTGCAATGAAGAGGTTGTTTGAAGTGTTTTTTGAGTTGAATCCACCTTATTCAAATTACTATTTTGCGGTAGATTATTGTTTATGGCTTCTAAAACGGAAACTGACACATCAGGCGATTCCATTGCTTGCGTATTACCAGTTGCCGTTGATGTTTGCAGTGGCATGATTTGTTTAGCCAAAATATCAGCAGGCGTTGTTACTTGTGTTTGCGTAACGGCTTGATTGACGACGGATTGAACTGTTTGCTGCGTTAATGTGGTCGATAAATTCACGCTAGGTAACTGAACTGACTGTCCTTCGGGCAACGTATCGCCAAGTTTTGCACCAGAAGTGATAAATTTCAGCGTATCGGTTACGGTAGACAAAATAGCGGTATCTTGTTCACTCATAGCAGAAGCGTTCACCAGCGTGTTTGGTTCTACAGATGGCGTTTCAACAGGCGTTGCTGCATTAGCAACAGTGGTCATTAACTCTGTTGTTGTC
>OMIH01000093.1 GCA_900299045.1 Methylococcaceae bacterium | reverse complement strand
ATGGCGGTGCGTGAAAGTGTCTTAACTGACGAAAATAATCAGCCAGAAACTTATCATGAATTATTTCATGGAACGACTAAACATGGTGCGCAGCGTTTAATTGCCGCTGAAAGCAAAACACCGCTCACCTATTACAGTCGCCCAAGTCCAATGGGTCAATTATTTAAAACATTTGACCAAGTGAATGAAAATTGGACGATTGGGGTTGTGGGGTTGGGTGCGGGCGCTTTAGCATGTTACGCCAAGCCGTCGCAACTATGGACGCTCTACGAAATTGATCCACTCGTGGTGGATATTGCAAAAAATACCCATTATTTCAGTTATTTAAGCCAATGTGCGCCAAACGCAAAATCTGAAATAGGCGATGCGCGTTTATCATTGCAAAACAAACCCGACGGTAGTTTTGATTTACTGATGATGGATGCGTTTAGTTCCGATGCCGTTCCAACGCATTTGCTCACAAGAGAAGCGATTGAACTTTATTTTAAAAAATTAAAACCAAATGGCATTCTCGCTTTTCATATCACGAATCGACATTTACTGCTTAAAAAAGTGGTGTCCATTCACGCTGAGCAGATGCACCTAGCGGCATTGATTAACGAATTCAAACCACAAACGGATGCACCGTTAATTGTGGCAACAGATTGGGTCGTTTTAGCCAAAAATAAGGAAACGCTCACGCCCTTGCAAAACAGTCAAATCGGCTCATGGCAAAAAATGCCGCTCTATTTTGATATGCCTGCATGGACGGATGATTTCACAAATATTGTGAGCATTTGGAAATGAAGTTAAAAAATGTTGTGATTACCGTTGCGGTGTTATCGAGTGGGTGTGATTCTCAGCTGAATAGTCCTTACAGCGATAAGGATAAAAACCAATCTGTTCTTTATGAATCGTTTACAGAACGCCCAAAGCATTTAGATCCTGTTGCGGCTTATAGCGCGAATGAATACGCCATTATTGGTCAAGTATATGAACCGCCACTGCAATATCATTATTTGAAGCGTCCATATGAACTCACCCCGTTAAGCGCGGCAACCATGCCAACCGTGCGTTATTTAAACGCTAATGGTGAACTTTTAACGCATATCACTGATGAGAGTCAAATTGCCTTTTCTGATTATATTATTGATATAAAACAAAATATTAAGTTTCAGCCACATCCCGCTTTTGCAAAAGACGCGCAAAATCATTACCTCTATCATGCTATCAATGACGCGCAACTCACAACCGTTAATGCCATTGGCGATTTTGCACAAACAGGAACGCGTGAATTAATCGCCGACGATTACGTTTATCAAATTAAACGCCTTGCCAATCCTAAACTTCAATCTCCGATTGCAGAAATGATGAAAAATTACATCGTTAATTTTGAAAAATTTGCAGAACCTACGGAATTTGGCGCACAGGTCATCAACCGCTATCAATACAGAATTCGAATCAAAGGCAAATCCCCCCAATTTATGTTTTGGCTCGCCATGCCATTTTTTGCGCCTATGCCGTGGGAAGCGGATCTGTTTTACAATCAAAGTGGCTTAAGGGATAAGAATATTACACTCGATTGGTTTCCTGTTGGAACAGGGGCGTATTATCTCACCGAAAATAATCCTAATCGACGCATGACACTACTGAAAAATCCGAATTTTCATGGTGAAACCTACCCTAGTGAGGGCGAGGAAAGCGATGTTGAAAAAGGCTTACTCGCGGATGCGGGTAAGCCACTTCCCTTTATTGATAAAGTCGTTTTCATGCTTGAAAAAGAAACGATTCCTTATTGGACAAAGTTTTTGCAGGGCTATTACGATTTATCAGGCATTTCTTCGGATAGTTTTGATCAAGCCGTTCAGTTTACTGGCAGCGGTGGTGTTGCGCTAACACCGTCAATGGTTGACAAAAATATTCAATTGCAAACCTCCGTCACGCTATCGGATTACTATCTGGGATTTAATATGCTAGATGCTACCGTTGGCGGTTTAAATGAATCAGCTCGTAAACTACGCCAAGCGATTTCCATTGCAGTGGACTATGAAGAATATATTTCTATTTTCATGAACGGGCGAGGCGTTCCCGCGCAAGGCTTACTTCCTAATGGTATTTTTGGTTATGCTGACGATGCAGAAGGCATCAACGCCCAAGTCTATAACACGCAAGCTAATGGAATAATAAAACGAAAATCCATTGATGAAGCACAAGCATTGCTAACTCAAGCCGGTTACGAAAACGGTATTGATCCCAAAACACACGAGCCGTTAATTTTATATTTTGATACAACCTCATCAAGTACAGATGATCGACCACGCATGACATGGTATCGCAAACAATTTGAAAAATTAGGTATTAAGCTCATTGTTCGCGCAACAGATTACAATCGTTTTCAAGAAAAAATTCGCACTGGTAACGCGCAAATTTTCTTTTGGGGCTGGAATGCAGATTATCCCGATCCTGAAAACTTCTTTTTTTTGCTTTATGGGCAAAATGGAAAAGTGAAGTTTGGGGGGGAAAATGCGAGTAATTATGTAAATGAAGAATTTGATCGCTTATTTGAAAAAATGCGTAATATGGAAAACAACCCTGAGCGTTACGCTATTATTCAACAAATGCAACACATTATTCAACGCGATGCGCCGATGGTATTTGGTTTTCATCCTAAAAATTTCGCCCTTTATCACCAGTGGTATCAAAATTTAAAGCCTAATTTGATTGCCAATAATCAACTCAAGTATGCAAAACTAGACGTAGCAGCGCGTGAAAAATCACGCGAGAAGTGGAATCGTTCACCGCTACTTGGCGAGTGAATCTTTAAATATGACAATGAACTACGTCATTTGACGTATAGCCGCAAAGGTAAGATTTCTCTACAATGAGATCAATCATGATATTTCTGCGCCATAGTTTGACCTCACCTATTCTCCTACGCTCTCATTATTGATATTTCTGAGAGCGCTTTTTTTTATGTACGCCAAATCAGTGTTGCCATGCGCCCCGTGTGAGTGTCACGTCGATAAGAATAAAACGTTTCCTCATCACGCATAGTGCAATAGTCACCACCGTACACGTTGAATATACCTAACTGAGCAAGCTCGATACGCGCGAGCTGATAAATATCCGCCAACCATTTTGACCCATGACGTTGAAAAGCGGTTGCGTAATCGCTTGATTTTTTAATAAAAATTTGACGCACGTCGTCACCGATTTCAAAACAGTGCTTGCCAATGGCGGCGCCAAACCAAACAATGACCTCTTGAGTGGTTAGTGCATTAATTGAATGCGTAATAATACCATTAGCTAACCCACGCCATCCCGCATGAATCGCGGCAATTTTTTGACCATCTGCAGAGCAAATAAGCACAGGCAAACAATCCGCTGTCATCACCACACACACTACATTTTTTTCGGCACTAACACTCGCATCTGCCTTAGCGTTAAGCATATTAATCTCTGTAGCATTTACAACTTTATTACTATGCACTTGCTCAAGCCAAATAGGCGGCGTCGGTAGCGCCAACATGTCACACAGTATTTGTCGATTATTTTTAACCTGCGTTAAATCATCTCCCACATGCGTGGCAAGATTAAAATTACCATACGCACCACGCGCCATTCCCTGATTCGAGTAATAAGGAAAATGGCGCGTTGTCATCACCGCGTGAATATTACTAGGCACGTCCCAATTTGGCTTTATCAATGCGGATGGGTTAACGTTGCTCGTCATCATTTTGTGCCAGTGCGGTGAGTAAATTTACCATATCCGCAGGTAAAGGTTGTTCCCATTCCATGTATTCATCCGTTGTGGGATGAATTAACCCCAGTTTTGCTGCGTGCAACGCTTGACGTTTAAACGAGCGCAGTATTTTTTCAAATTCTGCACTGCAATCTGCGGGTAATTGGAATCGTCCGCTGTAAAGTGGGTCACCAAGTAACGGAAAACGAACGTGCGCCATGTGTACACGAATTTGATGTGTCCGCCCTGTTTCCAATTTTACTTGAATATGCGTATGGCGTTTAAAACGGGTAATCACGCGATAATGCGTAACCGCTTCTTTTCCATTATCACGTACAGCGTAACGCAGTCTATCTGTTGAATGTCGACCAATCGGTTCATCAATTGTGCCACCAGCAATCATGCGATTATGGGTAATGGCTTGATATTCACGATGAATCTCACGCGCTTGGAGTTGCTCGGTTAAATGGTTATGCGCTTGGAGCGTTTTGGCTACCATCAAGAGTCCACTTGTATCTTTATCAATGCGATGCACGATGCCCGCGCGTGGTAATGTTTCAAGCATGGGCGCATGATGCAACAGGGCATTTAAAAGCGTTCCACTCCAATTACCAATAGCGGGATGAACGACTAATCCTGCTGGTTTATTGAGAATGAGAATATGGTCATCTTCAAAGAGAATATCTAAGGGAATATTTTCCGGTTTCGCATCAATCACCACTTCCGCTTCCGCATCAAGTGTAATGATCTCCCCCCCTTCAAGTTTATCTTTAGGTTTTAACTTTTTTCCATTGACTTGCACGCGTCCGGCTTTGACCCATGTTTGGAGTTTACTACGCGAATAATCGCTAAATAATTCCGCTAAAGCCTGATCCAAACGCATACCTGCCATATCAAAAGGCACTTCTATTGTTAAATCTGTCATAACACCTATTTCGTGTAACCCGTTGTTCAGTTATACTCACACCAATAAATTCGCTGACTTGCCCATTTTGCAGGTAAAGTCTATTTCTAGGCATAAGCCATTTAAAATCTCACACAAATGTACACTATTCTAATGAAATTTCGCGTTGCTTGTTTGTTAATTCTTTCGCTATCTGTTTTATCGGGGTGCGAAACGTTGAAAAGTTTCGGTGACAGTAGCGCTTCTGAAGAAGATTATACGGGATGGAGCGCAGAAAAGTTCCGTACCAATGCAAAGGAAGCCGTTGACGCCAGTAATTATGATAAAGCCATCAAGCTCTACGAAGCGCTAGAAGCACGCTATCCTTTTGACAATGCCGCGCCACAAACCCAGCTCGATAGCGCTTATGCTTATTATAAAAATAATGATGCTGAGGCTGCCATCGCTGCAGCGGATAGATTTATTAAAACATACCCGCGTGATATGCACGTTGATTATGCGTATTATCTAAAAGGTCTTGTCAATTACAATCGCGGCATTAGTTTTATTGATCGTTTTCTACCCACCGATACGTCGCAGCGCGATCAAGCCTACGCAAACGATGCACTGGAAAATTTTGCGGAGTTGATGCGTCGTTTTCCTCAAAGTCACTATATTGCCGATTCACAGCAACGCACCGTTGCATTAAAAAATAATTTAGCGATGCACGAAATTAATATTGCACGCTATTACATGAAACGCGGTGCTTATATTGCCGCCGCTAATCGAGCAAATACCGTTATTGATAAATACGACCGCACCATGGCAGTGCCACACGCCTTAACAATTTTGCAAGAATCCTACACTCAGCTAAATATGCCACAACTCGCCAAAGATGCAAAACGTGTTTACGACCAAAATTACCCTAACGGGATACCAGAACTCGATTCAACTAACATCACTATTTCACATCAAATTTGGGATTTCGTGGGGCTTGATAAATAACATTTCTGCCTTGTTTTAATCGCTCTGTCTAAAAGTCAATAAAGTAAATTATGCCTTTACGCTACATTGAAAAAATATTACGCGCGAGTGTTTACGAGGTGGCTATTGAAACGCCCCTCGATTTTGCGCGTCGTTTATCCACACGCACACAAAATCACATTTTGTTAAAACGCGAAGATTTGCAATCTGTTTTCTCTTTTAAATTGCGTGGCGCGTATAACAAAATGGCGTTACTTAGCCAAGAAGAAAAAAACCGTGGCGTAATTGCGGCTTCAGCGGGAAATCATGCGCAAGGGGTTGCGCTATCTGCGCAAAAATTAGGCATTTCTGCCTTAATTGTCATGCCAACCACCACGCCTGAAATTAAAAGTCAATCCGTCAAAGCCATGGGCGCAGAAATTGTTTTATTTGGGGATTCTTACAGTGAAGCCTACGCGCACGCGTACGAACTTGCCAACACATTAAAGCGCGTGTTTATTCATCCGTATGACGATGAAGATGTCATTGCAGGACAAGGCACCGTTGCGATGGAAATTTTGCGTCAGCACACGGGGCAATTAGATGCCATTTTCGTCCCTGTGGGTGGGGGGGGATTGCTCGCTGGTATTGCCGTTTACGCGAAATTTGTTCGCCCAGATATTAAAATTATTGGTGTTGAGCCCGAAGATTCAGACTGTTTACATCAAGCCTTAAAAGCTGGTGAGCGCGTTATTCTTGATCAGGTAGGTTTATTTGCCGATGGCGTCGCAGTGAAACAAGTTGGCAAAGAACCCTTCGCGTTAGCGCAACAATATGTTGATGACGTCATCACGGTGAGCACAGACGAAATTTGCGCGGCAATCAAGGATATTTTCGATGATACGCGCTCTATTGCCGAGCCTGCCGGTGCATTAGCAATTGCTGGTTTAAAAAAATATGTGCAAGACAACGCGAGTATCAATCAAACATTCGTTGCCATTGATAGCGGTGCCAATATGAATTTTGATCGCTTGCGTTATGTCGCTGAACGCGCTCAAGTAGGTGAACATCGAGAAATTTTACTCGCAGTGACTATCCCCGAAATTGCAGGCAGTTTCTTGCGGTTTTGTCAGCTTCTTGATGGGCGTAATATTACAGAATTTAATTATCGTTATTTTGATGCTAGCCAAGCACACGTTTTTGTGGGGATATCGAGTAGCGGTCTTCTTAGTGATCGCGCGACGTTAATTGCGCATTTGCAAGTACATGATTTTAGCGTTGTTGATATGACCGCAAACGATTTAGCCAAAGAACATATTCGTTATATGGTCGGGGGACACACACCGCATACGCTAAATGAATTGATCTACAGCGTGGAGTTTCCTGAGCGACCTAGCGCCTTATTGCATTTTTTAACTGAATTAGGTGGGCGTTGGAATATTAGTTTATTCCATTATCGAAATCACGGTGCAGCGTTTGGCAAGGTCTTGATTGGTCTACAAATGGCACAGGAACAACAAGCGGATTTTCATCATTGCCTGAACGCGTTAGGTTTTAATTTTTATGAAGAAAGTCACAATCCGGCTTATCGTTTATTCTCTGGTGGACAATGTTAATCATCTTGCCTTTCATTTGAGGGGGGCAAATGTGAATTGAGCGGTGCGTAACGATATCAATATATCGCAATTATATTCTTGATTTTTATGAGCGTTATGACACTATATAAGCTTAAATTCATTAAAAAATGTGCGTTAGCTTTTATGATAAAAATAACCATAACGATAAAAATAGCACCGCCATTCATACAAAGACGGATTAACCATGTTAAACACTCACTTTTCATCGGCAATGTTAAAAAAAATTCTTTTTTGGGGTCTGTTCTACACAGCAAGTACAGCGCATGCCATTGCCGATGATGATACGGATTCAGACATAGTGTCACTACCCACGATGGTGCTCAATAGTCAAGCAGATAGCACCGCACAGCTCACCACTGAATTAACCAGTAACGATTTTCAACAGATGGAAACGCCAGACCTCAATAATGTATTAAAAAATGAGGCGGGGCTGACTATCAATCAAGGTAGTCCGCAAATGACAACCGCTATCCTTATGCGAGGCGCGGGGGGGAATGGACAGGGAATGATCACCTTAGATGGTGTTCCCTTATTTGGCAACTTTGCGGGAATGTTTTCATTAAGTCACTATCCGCTAGATGCGTTTGATCAAGTCACCATCACGCGCGGGAGCGAACTCAATCAAAGCAGTAGCCGTACCCTCGGTGGCGCGATTCATTTAACCACACGTCGAATGCAAGTTGAAGATACGTTTTTGCATCTTGAAGGTGGCAGTTATGACACAGTGCGAGAAGCCGTTGGCAGTGGCATCACAACGGAATTCGGTAATTTTTCCAGCGTGATTGGGCGAAGTGATGTGTTTGATGGTATAAATCAAAGCCAAAGCGGAAAAGAAGGCGATAATTTTGGTATGACTCACGCCTCAGGTAATTGGTTTAAAGAGTTTGGTCGTGGGCGTTTGGATGCGTCACTTTATTTTGTACGCAGCGATGAAGATATAGACGGCCCCGGTTTTGTGAGGTCAAGACGTGCCATTGGCTGGGTAGATGACAAACGTGGCAGACTCTCAGACGAAACATGGGTATCTCAATTACATGGCGAATATGATGTCACCTCAACATGGAAGAGTTCGCTACAATTTGGTTTTACCCAAGATCGACAAAAAATGGTGACGACGTATGTTAAACCGTTTTCCATTAGCAATCAGTTATTCATGTTGGACTGGAAAAATACACATCAGCTACCGCTAGATGACCAAAATAAAAACAAGGTCACGCTGGCGTGGGGTGTGAATACGCAACACCAACAAACATCCAATATGTCAGCCAATCAAACTATGATAAGTCCCAATGTACATGGTGATGTCATGTTAGGTAAATGGACGTGGAGTGCGGATGGGCGTTTTGATCAAGGCGATGTTTATGGAAATCATAATGTATTTTCAGTTGGCGTTAACCGTAAACTCATGCAAAACGTCACGCTTTTTGCAACGGGGGGGACAGGTTATCGACAACCTAGCGTCAGTGAATTGATGAATCCCTTATTTGGCAATAAAACACTCAAAAGCGAAAGCAATGCAGGTGGTGAAGTTGGGGTAATTTGGCGCCCCTTGCCAGCAAGTGAAATTAAAGTCACCGGCTATCATCAGAACTATAACCAAATGATTGTCCTCATATCTGGGTCAAATGGTGCCATTAGAGGTGATAACATACCCGAAGTAGAAGTGTGGGGAGCGGATATGCAAGCACGTCATCGCTGGTCATCTTCTTGGGAAACGGGCATCACTTATAGCTATATGGACGCAATGAACAGTCTTACGCATTTGCAAGTATCCGCTCGCCCATCGCAACAAGGGGTTCTATGGAACGAAATTCAGTTAGCACAGCCTTTAAAATTGCGTGTGGATTTGAATGTCTATGGTGATTATTGGTTTGATGCTGCTAACAAATTAAGCGCTACGGGTACAACACGTCTTAACGCGTTGTTAAAATATCAGCTCACCAAAAAAACCGAACTGTATGTGCGTGGCGAAAATATCACAAACGATAGAACACCTCGAATTCTTGACTTTAATTACATTGGCGCAGCTGTTTACGCTGGCTTTCGGACAGGTTTTTAACGGCGCACGCGTTAAAATACACCATGAAAAAAGACTGTTTTCACGTCCTATGGCTGATATTTTTAATAGGACTCATCCTTTTTTCATTGCCTATTTTTGCACCTGCGTCTTGTTTGGATGTCAATCAACTCAAACAATCTTCTGTTCCATTAACAACGTATATTGATTTTCTCGAGGACGCAGAGGCAACCCTAACCTTTAGTGATATTGAGTCACCTGATATTGCGCATCGTTT
Source organism: Methylococcaceae bacterium (assembly GCA_900299045.1). Lineage (GTDB taxonomy): Bacteria > Pseudomonadota > Gammaproteobacteria > Methylococcales > Methylomonadaceae > UBA10906. The sequence continues at coordinate 18,780 of OMIH01000093.1, read as the reverse complement.
CAACACAAATTCACCACCCGCTGAAGCATTCAATTTTGGTTACACGCATTCTACTTATTGGTTGCGTTTTTATTTATGCAATAGTGATGATAGACCGCTTGAGAAAATGGTCAGTATTGAAGATGCGAATGTATCAAACCTTTCGTTTTACGCGCCCATTGGTCAAAATGAATATCACGTCATCTCAACAGGACTGAGCCAACCATTCAACACGCGCCCTTATAATAATAGATATTTTATTTTTCCCGTGACAGTGCCGCCACATAGTGAGCAACGCTACTATATAAAGGCGCAATCTATTCACCCCTTTATTCTTCCCGTTAAATTGTGGACACCCGCCGATTTCCATCAATATGAGCGCAATGATTACTTTGCCCAAGCGCTGTATTTTGGCATGGTCGTATCCATGATTATCTTTAACGCGCTTATTTTCACTGTACTACGCGATACCATTTACTTGCTTTATGTAGGATATGTTGCTTTCTTTTCGCTATATATGGCAGCGATAACCGGTCTTGGAAAAGAATTTTTATGGTCAAACCTAAGTAATGCCGATATTTTTGCGGCTGAACTGTGTGATTTTGTGATTATCACTTTGCTACTTTTCACAAGGCAAATGCTCAATACAAAAGCGAACACTCCCGTTATTGATGTCGTGCTTAAAATGTATATCGTCGCGTACATTCTACAATCTATTATAGGCTTTATTAACGTTGATTTTGTGATTAATCGTTATGCCACATATATGCACTTAACGGTTGCGTCGCTTATTTTACTGGTGTCTATTTTATGTACATTAAAAAAACAACGTAACGCATACTTTTTTCTATTCTCATTTTTTATGCTGTTTGTGGGCGCGGTTTCTATGATTTTTCGCGTTCTAGGACTGTTGCCTACGAATGTGTTTACCGTCAGTGGTTTTCAGTATGGCTCTGCGTGGGAAATGCTGATTTTGGCTTTTGCGTTAGCGGATCGCTTTAATTCAATCCGAAAAGAAAAAGAAAAAATCCAAACGGATTTACTGCAAACACAACAGCTGTTAGTGGAAAGTTTACAAGCCTCAGAACATATTTTAGAAAAACAAGTCAACGAACGCACAAACGAATTACAGCGACTCAATCAAATTCTCAATAAAAAAGAGCGTTACCTACGCGAATTAATTGATAATTTTCCTTTTATGGTATGGCTTAAAGATACAGAAAGTCGTTTTCTTGCGGTCAATCGAGCACTGGCGAGTCATTATGGTCAAGCGCATACCGATAATTTACTGGGAAAAACCGATTTCGATTTTTCACCAAAAGCGATTGCCCAGCAATACCGAAATGATGATTTATGGGTATTGCAAACAAAGCAACAACAAATAAAAGAAGACGAAATTTTTGATCACTTAGGTCACGCTGTGTGGGTGGAAACGCTAAGAGCGCCTATTGTAGACAATGATGGTCAGGTGCTAGGTACCGTTGGTTTTTTGCAAGATATTTCCGCTCGCAAGCAATTTGAAGCAGACACGCAAGCCCTTAGCCAATCAAAATCGAATTTTTTTGCCAATATGTCCCACGAAATACGCACACCAATGAATGGTATTATTGGACTTTCAGAATTAGCATTGAAAAAAGAACTGCCTACTGACATTAGAAGTTATTTGGAGAAAATTTATCGCTCATCAAATGAATTATTAACCATTATTAACAGTATTCTCGATTTTTCAAAATTAGAATCCAAAGGATTTTCTATCGATAATGATGTCTTTAATTTGGATGTGCTGTTGAAACACGCGAGCGATTTAGTGGAATACAATCGGCAAGATAATTCAATTTATTTTACGATTGACGTGGCGGTTGATGTGCCAAGGGAATTGATTGGCGATGCAACCAAATTGCGTCAAATTTTAATCAATTTACTCAGCAATGCTAAAAAATTCACGTCACAAGGTAGTATTGCAATCAACGTTACGCTGGATTATCAATTACAAGACGCGGTTGACCTACGTTTTATAGTGAGTGATACGGGTATTGGTATGACGGCGCAACAAATTGAAAAATTATTTCAACCGTTCTCACAAGCCGATAATTCCATTACACGCAATTACGGTGGCACAGGGTTGGGGTTGGCTATCTCTAAACAATTCATTGAGCTCATGGGCGGTGAGATTCGTGTATCCAGTGTGTATGGCAAAGGAAGCACATTTGAATTTACTGCGTCATTTATCGTAGCACCTAGCCATGTCACATCAAACCAAGCGATTAGCGTATCGTCTGTGGTACCGCGTTACCCTCCTCACCGCATTCTCGTTATCGAGGATAATGAAATCAACCAAATTGTCGCTAAAGAATTATTAACCTCAATGGGATTGATTGTTGACATTGCGCATAATGGCAAAGAAGGCGTAGAGTACGCGTTAACAATGTCTTTTGATTTAATTTTTATGGACATTCAAATGCCGATAATGGATGGCTTTACTGCAACGCAATGTATTCGAGCCGAGCCGACGCGAAAAGATATCCCCATTATCGCTATGACAGCGCATGCTATGGAAGGCGATTTAGAGAAAAGCCTAGCCGCTGGCATGAATGCACACTTAACAAAGCCCATTGATATCAACAAGCTGGTAGAAGTATTAAATCACTGGTTTGACGCGAAAGAGAATGCGCAAGGTCAACAGCCTGTTGTGGAAATCAACAAAATCACGTCATTGCCAGACGCTTTACCTCCGTTCAATTTAACGCAAGCGTTGGCAATTTGTAACAACAATTCGACACTGTTGCACCAACTATTAGTCAATTTTCATGAAAGTTATAGAGGGATTGCAGATCAACTAGCACGCTACATCCATCTCAATGATTTTCACCAAGCAAGACATATCGCGCATTCAATGATAGGCGTTCCAGGAACGTTAGGCGCAAATGAATTAAAACATGCAGCCGCCACCATCGAACTCGCCCTTCGTAAAGAGCGCACTGACAATATATGTTCATTACTTGCTGATTTTACATCAAAATTTAACGACGCTATCGATGCCGCCGCATCGCTACCACCGCTAATAAAACCATCAGGCACGTCGAATTTAAAACTACATGAATTTCAAGCGCGTTTAACACAATTTAAATATGCGTTATCGATTAATCAATTTAAGGCGATTTCCATTTTTACAGAACTCAGACCGCATTTTTTGCAATATAATTTACAGAACATTGTTCATGAATTAGATAAAAAATTGGAACAATTAAATTTTGAGCACGCTCTCATTCTCTTAGAAGATATTCATATCGTCATTGAACAGCATATCGACATCGCAAATGAAACAAGTCAGTGATTAGAAAACTAACGTCTTAGCTGTGATTTTAAATGGTGACGCGTCAACAACGGTTAAAATCTGATCTCATTGCTCGTTTGGTAAATCATAGCCGTATTTCTGAATAATGGTTTTAGCACTAGGTGATTTTAAATAATTAAGTAGGGCTTTGGCTGCAGGATTTTTCTCACCTGTTTTAAGTAATACCACGCCTTGTTTGATATTTTTATATTCATCATTTGGAATAATCCAACCAGAACCGTTGCTGATTTTTCCATTATCAATAATTTGCGATAATGCAATAAACCCCAATTCAATATTGCCCGTGCTAATGAGTTGATGTGTTTGTGTAATGTTTTCACCCATAATCATAAGCGGTTGCAAACGCTCTAATAAATGATGGCGATTCAAATAATCTACTGCTGCTGCGCCATAAGGTGCTAACTTGGGATCGGCTAACGCGATATGTTGAAATTTTCCATTTTTTAAAACAGCGCCTTGTTGATCAATAAAGCCATCTGCAGAAGACCATAAAACCAATTTACCTATTGCATAGATGTATTCACTACCCGATACAGCAAATCCATCGTGTTCTAATTTTTTGGGTGAATTTTCATCGGCTGATAAAAAAACCTCAAAAGGTGCATCATTTTCGATTTGTGAAACAAATTTACCTGAAGACGCAAAGGATAACTTTGCGGTATGCCCCGTTTCTTTTTCAAAATTTTTTGCAATCTCAGTCATCGGTTTACTAAAATTAGATGCAACAGCAACCAATGTTGTATCGGCTAATACAAACGAATGAAATAACATCAAAAAAAACGTGAAGGTAATCTGTATTGTTTGATTGTGGCGCATATTTATACCCTTATCTTATTGATATTAAAATCGTAATTGACTTTGAATAAAGAAATAATTTGTATCATCACTAGGCGTTGTTGTGTACGCTGTCGTGCCGGTTGCTTTTAAGTAAGTACCTGATGAAGTAGTTGTTTTTGCTGTACGCGCAAAATCGCCTTTAAATAAATGATACCAACCTGCTTCAAAATTAAGACTACTATTGAGATTGTATCGACCACGAAAAGCGAGTTGATCACCAACAAAACTGCCTCTGCCATCTGCTAATGAGGGCGTTGTTGCAGCGGTACAAGTATTTCCGCCCCAGCAATCGCTACTCGAAGCTAGCCAAACCAAACGCTGTTGCACGCTAAATTCCACGTCATTTCGCGGTGAAAAATTGAATTTATAACCGGGTGAATTGATATTACTACGTTGAAATGCACCGTAAATACCGGTGGGACCGAACTCAAAATCTGACGCACCGTAAAGTGGATCAAAACGACTATCTACGTCATGGCTACTGTGTTTTGTCCAATTATTACTTCCCGAAGCATAATCGTACTCAAGAAAAAATCGAGGCGACCATGGCAAATCAAAGCTGTACCCTGCTTCAGCATGTGAAGACCATGCTTCATGCGTTTGTGTTACATTGGCATAAATCCCTGTGGCGGCATAGTTAACCGTACCAAATTGCCCCATTCCTTCTAATTGGAAATCAAAATTTCCTTTACTTGGTTTTTGATAAAATCGAATGCCTGGTGTGAAATAACGACGATTTCGGGTCGGGTTTTTCACATTATCGCCTTCATCTAAATGATACAAATAAATGTCAGCAAGCATGTCTTTATAAAGAGTTGTTGCTTCAAAAATACCGCCAGAAAACCAAGTGTATTCATCTTCTTTATCCCATTGTTGATGATTTTGTAGATTTTGAATAGGCGTTACAGAGTTATAATTTGGGTAACGTATCACTGGTTTTGTAACAAACGCATTAAATTGCCAATGATCGTAATCAACTATTCGTGTTCTAAGCCCCGTAAAATTGTTGACTGTATTGCGATAAACAGGTCTTGCAACCAAACGCCGACTACCTAAATCTATCGTTTGACGACCAAATTTGAATTCACTGCCTAACCCACTGTTACATAAGTTTTGATCTGCCCATGAAAAATAAGCCTGTGCAAAATCTAACGTGTCCGTTGAAGCATTATTGATTGGGTAAGGAACCGCATTTTTTTCGCCTTCATCATCCGCTAGTGTTCTTGCATCTAAAAATTCTGTAGCGATACGGAAATGGCTAAATTTTGCCTGTAGCCAAATATCATTTTGCAGTGCGATAGTTTGATTACCGCCTTGAGATGGAATCACTTTTTGTGTTTTTCCTTCTTTGTAACCATACGAACCTTTAAAAGAATTTGAGAGCGATTCATAACGCGTTCTTTGTTCAATTCCAACAGAAAGCCAACTAGGCAGTTTTAGCGTGTCGTGTAGATTCCAAACAGGTTTTTCATAATTATTTCCCAGTAATGGGTCATTCATCATAAATTCATAAGCGCCCATTCCCGTTTTCGAATAAATTGGAGCGGGCAAGCTTGTAGCGGAAGGATCGCTGTTTAGTATTTCGGCTTGTGCTGTGGCTACTTGTAATAATGAGATTGTTGTTAAAACGGTGACATTGGCTCTAAAGCTAACTTGCTGTTTTATATTACCGTCTGTCCTACATATAATTTTTTTGATGATGTTTTGTAAGTTATTTTTTGAATTATTTTTCATTATGAATTCTCTGCTAAAATAGTATTTTTCATCTGTGTACTTTTATCGTAAAAAACATAAATCACGACAATGTCGTCGATATATACTAAGGTAAATAACGAATAATGACAATAAATAATTCAGTAAAGACCCATCGCATTGACGCTAATTTTAAGCTAACGGGCATAGATAGCCGCATGACAGCGTTACTCAAAGCAATTGATACACAAGGCTCGCTAAATCAAGCCGCAAAAATGGTCGGGTTGAGTTATAAAGGTGCTTGGCAAATGATAGAGCGAGCGAATCAACTGGCATTATCGCCGTTAGTGAAAACGGAAAAAGGGGGGAATAAAGGCGGAGGGACAGTGCTCACGGCGGCTGGAAAATCATTATTGACATTATTTACAGGACTCGAAAATGAGCATCAATGTTTTATTGAAAAACTCAATAAGCGTCTTGTTGACAATGATGCGCTTTTAGCGCCATTGACCTGTTTTAGTCAAAAAAATCATGTCACCAATCAATTAATAGGTCGCATTAACACGATACAATGGGGAAGTGAAAATACCGAAATTTGTGTTGTGTTACCCAGTAGTCAAGAGATTATTGCCTCAATTCCTTTGCACTTTGTCGAGTCATTTGAACTTTTAGAAGGAAAAGAAGTCTATTTGGTCATTGATAGCATTAACGTGATTTTAATGACAACGTCTTTGGACGAGGGGAAAATTTCTGCGAGAAATCAATTAAAAGGCACTATTGACGATATCACATCCGATGGCGCAAGTGCGCTTGTACACATAAAATTGGAAAAAGGTGATGCGTTGGTTGCCACTATTACCCAAAAAAGTTTACAGCAGTTGCAATTACAAAAAAACGATGAAATTTATGCTATATTTAAAAGCAATTCTGTTGAAGTTGGCGTCAATTTGTGATTACAACACATTCTTTGATGTGACCCAATACAAATTCCACGGGTATTGATGCCGACAATTTAGCGGCTGTTTATATAGACTGGGGGGGATATGAAATATTTGCTATACTGTGAACCTCAATTTTACTAGCGCCTTCACTCATTTATTTTCATGCTTTCTTTTTCATCTGTTTCTGTCATTGCCCCTGCACGGCTGCACATGGGTTTTTTAGATTTAAGTGGTTCGCTACAACGACAGTTTGGCAGTATTGGTGTTGCCTTAAATAATCCAGCCACTCGCTTAATTATCACCCCCGCATCGCAACGCAATATTTGTGGTATAGCAACCCATCGTATTGAACACTATGTAAGTCTATTTTGCGAAGCATTTGGGGTATCAGATGCGCTATCTATTGAATTAACACACGCTATTCCGTCGCATATTGGACTAGGTTCGGGTACGCAGATGGCGATTGCCGTTGGTGCCGGTTTGAGCGCTTTTTATCATTTAGATTTAAGCGTGCGCGAGATTGCTCGCGTCATGGATCGTGGCTTACGCTCAGGGATTGGCATTGGGGTGTTTGAACAAGGCGGTTTTGTGGTGGACGGCGGACGCGGTGAAAATACATTAACGCCACCAATGCTCGCGCATTTTGATATTCCAGAAGATTGGCGGTTTATTTTAGTGCTTGATAAACGCGGTCAAGGGCTACATGGCATAGCAGAAATTGAAGCATTTAAACGTTTGCCCCCCTTTCCTCGCCAACAAGCCGAGCGACTCAGCTATTTGATTTTAATGCAAGCGCTACCCGCGATTGCCGAAAACGATTTAACCCGTTTTGGTGAGGTCATTACCGATTTGCAGCGTACTGTGGGCAAACATTTTTTGCCTGCTCAAGGTGGCATTTTCACGAGTCAAGATGTGGCAACGGCGATGCAATTTTTTGCTGATCAAGGCGCGGTGGCTGTGGGTCAAACGTCTTGGGGGCCAACAGGATTTTGCCTTGTAGGCAATAACGATATCGCTGACAATTTAGTTCGACAAGCACAACCCCTTTTTGCTTCAACACCATTAGAATTTCATATCGTTAGCGCTCGAAATCGCGGTGGCGAAATTATTGTTACCTAATTTAAAATTTTAGAGAGTTCACATTATGTTAAGAATTGGGCAAGGTTACGATGTACATCGATTTAACGATGGTAATCATATTATTTTAGGAGGGGTCACTATACCTTATGAACGTGGTCTTGAAGCACATTCAGATGGTGATGTGGTGTTGCACGCACTTTGTGATGCGCTGCTTGGTGCAGTCGCAATGGGCGATATTGGTAAACATTTCCCCGATACGGATGCGGAATTTAAAGGCGCAGACAGTCGTATTTTATTGCGTCATGTATATGGTTTAATTACAGAAAAAAATTATTGTCTAGGCAATGCAGACATTACGATTATCGCGCAAGCCCCTAAAATGTTGCCACATACGCCTAAAATGTGTGAAAACATTGCAGCCGACTTAGGCGTTAACATAAATCAAATCAACGTCAAAGCCACCACAACAGAAACATTGGGATTTGAAGGACGCAAAGAAGGCATTGCGGTACAAGCCATTGTATTGTTAACGCCACTCCGTTAGTTGATCGTCAGTCTTTTTTTGAAATGATGGGTAATTTATCTATTAAATAGACATTACCCATCTATTTTTAGCGTGACCTATTTATTATTCAGAAACAATCACAATCGCCTTACGCGTTTCATCTTTGCCAATGGTTAATAAATCCCAAATGAGTAACAGCAAGCCCGCAAAAGTGACAGCGCCAAAAAACCAACGCCAAATCATGGCACTTTGAAATGAAGGATGATTTTGTGCAGCAAAATAACCACTCCACGTTGATCCCTCAACGGCACGTTCTATAAACGACTGTTCATAACCTGCAATTAAGAGCGCAATGGTCATGCCAACAACGCCCACGTTTAATAAACCTAATGCCCATTTCCAGCGCCACGCATGCGCATTTCCCCCGCTCATCCATACATTACCACGCCAATGCTGAATCGCTAAATAAAAGAAAGCAATGTTAATGGTGGCATACGCGCCAAAAAACGCCAAATGCCCATGCGAAGCCGACCATTGTGTGCCGTGTGTATAGAGGTTAATCTGAGGCAATGTGTGCATAAATCCCCACACACCTGCACCAAAAAAATTACCAAACGCATGCGCAATCACCCATGCAAGCGCCGGATGATTACCATTTTTGAAGGCATGAGAACCCGAATCATAAACCGCGTGAACCACCATCGCCACTAAAGGAATAGGCTCGAGCGCAGAGAAAAATCCACCAATAGTTAGCCAATATTCGGGTGTCCCTATCCAAAAATAATGATGCCCTAAGCCTAAAATACCCGAGCCAAACATCAATGCCACTTCAATATAGAGCCATGTAGTCACAATTTTGCGTTTCACGCCCAGCAACTTCATAAGTGACCATGCCATAATAACGCCCACTAATACTTCCCATGTGGCTTCTACCCATAAATGAATCACCCACCACCACCAAAATTGTTCATGGGTGATGTTGGTCATGTAAAACATCCCCGCAACATACAAGCCAGCTAGCGCGACTAAATCTAATGTCAAAACCCCTGCAATGCCTGACCATTTGCCTTTTGAAAAAGTGGCTACAACGTTATAAAAAAACGTGAGTACCACCGCAACAATACCAATATCTGCCCAACGAGGCGCTTCAATGTATTCACGTCCCTCGTTAATAAGCCATAAAGTGGTGTCATTACCTGCCCCAATTTGAATGAATAAATACACGAGCACCACAATAGTGACCGCAATGGTTAATACCCAAAATGCGATTTTTCCAAATGCTAACCCTACAATGTCCGTTTGACTTTCATCTTCCAGTAACCAATAGATACAGCCAATAAAACCGTAAAGCATCCAAACGACCATGGCGTTGATATGCACCATGCGATTGACGCTAAAATCAAGCCAACTATAGAGAAAATGTGGGAAAATAAATTGCGTTGCGGCAATTATGCCAAACAGTAATTGCGCAAAAAACAAAATCACCGCGACAATAAAATAATTCACGGCAAGTTTGCGTCCATCACTTAAATTGGTGCGGTCAAGCGCCGTCCATGTCACAAAAAAATCCAATTTATCGTTGGCGATGCTACATAATTTGTTCACTTTCATGTGTTATTCCTCTTTCGCGTTGATCGTTTTAAAGTGATAGGGAAAACCATTGGTATCAATGCTTGACATCCATTTTAAAAACGCCACTACACCTTTTGCTTCTTCGGGAGTAATATGCAAATTTGGCATTTTGCGATCACTGCCAAAAGTGCGTGCATTTTTTTCGGGATCCAATAAAAACTGCACCATTAAATTTTCGCGCAGGTCTGTGGATAACCATTCTTTATCCAGCCACGCCTTGGTTAAATCGGGGGCAAAATACGCCCCATTTCCCAACAGGGTATGACAATTCATACAATTTTTTGCTTGGGTGGTTTTTTTACCAAGTGTGACGAGTTTTTGCGCTTCCTCCTCGCTAAATTCTTGACCGAATAGTAATTCCGTTTCGCCGATCACCGGCACAGATTTATGTAAGTCGGGTTGATAGACGTAATCAATTTTTTTATTGATGACACTATAGGATTGAACGCGTTGACCACCAATTTGTGTCTGGCTGAGTGAATCAAACGTTAAGATGACAAGTAATAAAAATGCCCCTGCTGTCACCCAAATAGCCACTTTTTTCCAGAATGATTCACTTGCCCATAAGGGATTTTTTTCATTCATAATTTTTCCTCTAATATTTTGTGGGAATCGTCACTGTGTGTGCCCACACACAAATACCAAATTCCCATAGGTGCGAAAAAATAACCCATTACCATCACCACAGACAGCCAAAGCCAATAACCTGTAAAATTCGCTGCTTGAGTGAGTAATAAAACGGCAACAATCAAAACGCCATACGACAAATAAGCGGCAAGTTTGATGTAAAAATGCGAATTCACTTTTGACCACGCAAATAGCAAGGCATAGCATGCCCCTGCTAAAATAATTAACGCTGATGCAAAAAAAGTAATAAAAAAATCGGATAAGGCAACCGGTTGAATCATTTGCTCGCCTCTAAAAATAAGAATTCACATATCGCATCGCCTCTCGCCATGCAACGCGATTGTTGAATAGGACGATTAAGCGCCCCCTCCATCAAGGCTAAATCGAATTGACAAATTTGATCATACTTTTGCGCGAGATCGTGATAAATACAGTTGCACGCTTGTATGCAAACGTGTTCTTCCTTATTGAGTGACTGATTAACAACAAATCCTAACTCATTCATGACCGCCATCAAGGTTGTCAATCGTTCATCAAAGGACTTCCCTTCAAATTGATTATGTAACTGTGTTGCCAATTTAGTACCTAAGTGGCGCATATATTTTTCAGACTCTTCAACCGAAATGGTTTCGAGTAAATCTTCAAGCATCAGTCCCGCCAGCCATGAATAATGCTTAGGAAAATAATTCATGCCCTTATCTGTAATGCCATACAGCACGATGGGGCGACCATTCGTTTTGCTTACCCCACTTTTTTCAATATAGCCCGCTGTTTCCAGCGCACTAAAATGTTCTTGCACCGCAGTGCGTGAAATACCTAATTCAAAATACAAATCTTCAATACATAATCCTTTTTTATGGTGTAAAAAGTATTCAAGAATGTCATGTTGCCGCTGACCAATTTTATTCATAATGTGTAGTTAAACAACTTATTTTAGTTATAACGGAATTATATTGTATAAGCTATTTGATTGCTATACACTATTTTCGAGCGTAACGCTCAGAACGTATGTTGAAAATTTACTCAATAGGGCAAGACAGTATTATGAGCGACACATTAAACACAGCAAACGCAAGCTTATTTGAACAACTTGGTGGTGAAGGCGCGGTGAATGCCGCTGTTGATATTTTTTATCGTAAAGTACTCGCTGACCAACGCATTAACCGTTTTTTTGACGGTGTGGATATGGACAAACAAGCGGCAAAACAAAAAGCCTTTTTAACGATGGCGTTTGGCGGTCCAGCCAATTACAGCGGCAGAGATATGCGCGAAGGTCATGCAAAATTAGTGCAACTCGGTTTAAACGACAGCCATTTTGATACGGTCATTGAAAATTTAGCCGCGACACTTTCTGAGTTGGGCGTATCATCGGAATTGATTGGGCAAGTGGCAGCGATTGCTGAAACCACTCGTGCGGATGTTTTAGGTAAATAATCAATCCATTTAAACGCAAGGAATATCATGACACGCATTAAATTTGATGGTCAATTTTTTGAAACAGAGCCAAGCGAAACGGTTTTACAAACATTACTGCGAAACAATATGCAAGTACCTTATGGTTGCAGAGCTGGCGTTTGTCAAAGCTGTTTAATGCGTTGTCTTGATGACCTGCCTGTTCCACCTGCCTCACAGGTAGGACTTAAAGCCGCGCAACAAGTAGACAATTATTTTCTGCCATGTATTTGTCAACCTAAAAATGAGATGAGCGTGATATTGCCTCGTACAGAAGATGTGTGGCTGGAGGGAAAAGTGGTTGATAAATATGCGTTGTCAGCCAATGTGATGCTACTCGAAATTGAATCAAAAGCCCCGTTCGCTTTTCTTGCTGGACAGTTTGTTAATTTACGCAACAAAGCCGGTGTCACTCGCAGTTATTCTATTGCAACGATTCCAAATGCGTCACACACGCTCACTTTTCACCTTCGTATTTTGCCTCATGGGCAATTTAGCCGTTGGGTAGCCAATGAACTGGAAATAGGGATGTCATTACAGTTTTCACAGGCGCAGGGTAGCTGCCATTATATGGAAGGTCAGCTTGAGCAACCCTTACTCTTAATTGGGACAGGAACAGGACTTGCACCACTCTACGGGATTATTCGAGATGCACTCGACATTCACCATCACAGCGGTGATATTCATTTATTTCATGGTAGTCGTGATGCTACGGGGCTGTATTTTGAAAGTCAGCTTCGTGATATGGCGGCGCATCATACCAATTTTCACTACACCCCCTGCATATCAGGCGAAAACAGTGATCAAGCCAGATATACGCAAGGTCGCGCTAATCAAATCGCGCTAGAAAAATATCCTCAATTAAACGGTTGGCGCGTGTATTTATGTGGGCAACCCGATATGGTGCTGCAAACAAAAAAAATGGCTTATTTGCAAGGCGCTTCTCTAAAAGACATTCATGCTGACGCATTTTTATCTTAAACGATAAGTAGGTGACGTATCGTGCAAAAATTAGCGAAATGGCTGTCAAATAGCGCTCACTTTACCTTGCAATATCCACTGGTTTCCGTGCTTGATAGTTTTTTGTGCATTATAGCGATAGTTATTAGCGCCAATTATTTTATGGATTCGCACTCGCCTATCTTGCTTGCCCCCATGGGTGCGTCTGTGGTGATTTTATTGTTTGCTCCCAACAGTCCTTTTGCGGGGTATTGGTCTTTTCTGGGTGGTCATCTCGCATCGGCTTGCATTGGAATGCTGTGCGCTATGTATATCACACCATTTTCATTTGCCAGTGCGTTAGCGGTCAGTGGTAGTATTTCCGTGATGCTCTTGTTGCGATGTTTGCACCCCCCCGGTGCCGCCACTGCCTTAGTACCTGTTATTGGTCATCAGGCATCGTTAATCAATGTAGATACGCCTTTTTTCTTAGTCATCGTGTTATATAACTTGCTGGTGATGTTGCTGATGGTCTGCATGATTAATCGCTATTTTTTGCGATACAAAGCCAAAAATTCCACGACCACCACGACGACAACGCAATTATCGAGTCTGTCACAACAAGACGTAGCGCACGCATTAATTGAAGAAAATGAATTTATTGATGTCAACGTCGATAAATTGCATGAACTCCTCTTAAGCGCAGAACAGCAAAAATTAAAACGCTTGCATCGTGACATTACCTGCGGTGATATTATGAAAACAGGCGTCATCACCGTTGAATACGGTGACGAAGTGGAAATGGCATGGCAGAAAGTACAGACAAACAAAATAAATGCTATGCCCGTTGTCGATAAAAAAAATCATGTCATCGGTATAGTCACATGGGCAAATTTTCTGCAATTTATTGACATGTCGCCTTACCGTCATTTTCAAGATAGATTAATCACGTTTATTCGCCGAACTCCCGATATCACCTCGCAAAAACCTGAAGTGGTTGGACATATTATGAGTAAAAACGTGCTTGTCTTATCCGAAAAAGCATCGATTATTCACTTGATTGCTTTATTTTCAATCCAACACTACAAACAAATTCCCATTATCAATGACGAAAAAAAATTAGTGGGGATGTGGTATATCAGTCCGATTTGATTAAAGCGCTTAACGATAATATATTCTCTTTTTAAATTTAATGAAAATACATTAAAATAAATTCACCATGTACTTCAATGATATTGGTTTAACGATAATAATAAATAAATTGCAACATGGACTTATGAAAAAATAACGTTCTTTTTTTTATTGACGCTCTGCACATCTCCTGCTTTTGCGGAATATTATGCCAAAGGTGAAATTATTGGCTATGTGCATAGCACGCTTGGTGATTTATTTCCGAAGCTGATGAAACCGACGCAAAAAATTGTGCATTCTGTTAAGCAAAAAGACGGGAAAATTTACAAAATGCGCCGCATTTTTCAAGATTCGGAAGTTGAGCTAAATGGTCAAGGTGAGTGTATTGTGCATCCCGACCACGAACCAACACTTCTCAGCCGGACTCCAGAGGGAAATTACGAGGAAATCACCGTCAATTATATTAAATTTATCTGCATTAAAGAATAATACATCTGCCCTATTGCCGTGATTTGGTGCATAGCAATAGGGCATATTTTGTATAAATTTTCTCGACGGTGCCAATTCGTTAAAATTTAACTGACTGAAATTTCACGAGTCCCTAGTAATAATATAAACAAGCTTTTGCCTCGATTTTCTTCCGCCTTCCATCGTACATTACCAATTTGAACTTCGGTTCCCACAAAAACGCCTCTATCCACCACAATTCTAGCGTTATCTACAATAGCAAAGCTCTCAGTTAATTCATCTATCTCTGTTTTGAGTTCTTTGATATCAATATTGAGTTTACTGAGTGTTCGATGCAATTTCGCAATCATTCTATCCGTTGTTTTTTCAGGATGATCGTCATAGAAAGCCAGCAATGTACCGATATAAACCAGTTCATCTTGTTTAGTGCTCAAATCCTCTTTCATATCGAGTAAACGTTTTTGCATATAAGGATTTAAGCCCACTTGTAGTTGGGTTTTAATGCCAGAGCGAGCACCGACCACTGCCGCTTTGACTTGCATCAATGCACAACAGCTACCACCGATAATAGACGATTTATTGCTACTATTTTTTGCCCCTGCAAAAATTTTATTACCTGCCATCAACTCGGTATTTAGCGCATATTTTGAAATAACAATATCGTAACCGGCTTCAACATGATAATTTTCAACAAATTCCACGATAACAGAGCCACGCGCAACAATTTTTTGTGTGTCGTTCACATGATTTTCATCACTTGGCTGCTCGGCACCCTGCACACCATTTTTAATGGTAATGTCTGCGTTAGAAAATAATTGGCTACTGCCCATCACACCACCTTTAATGGTGAGACCGCCCATTGATTTAATATTTGCGCCAATGACATTGCCGTTAATAATTACGTCTTCGAGCGCTTCAATGCTCATGCCCTCCACGACATCCCCTTTGACCACCACAGCACCATCAAAATTGACATTGCCCGTAGAAAAATCAACTTTGTCCAAAGTTAAAATAGGTGATACTGTCATGCCATTTGGCACTGGCACGGGTTGACCTGTGACGGAAGAAAGTAATTGATCGTCATCATTAGGATTGACGTAAACGCCTGTCATATCCTTTGAAAAAGGAATCGTTTCACCGATTTTGGGTTGAACCACTTCGCCAAAGACAGTGCGACCTTCTTTACCCTGAACAGCCGGAATACGCTGCATCACCACAGAATCTTTGCGAACAACGGGAATTTCACCTAGTTCACGGTAATTTGCAACGCCATTGGCATCAATTTTTGGCTTACGCTCATGTGTGGCTGGCATCATGCTTTTAAATTGAGAATCAATACCGTCAACGGCTCTCACGCCTTCAGCGACTAAAAAATCTGTACAATAGCCTTTATCAATAATTTCTTGCAGTTTCTCTGTGTCGACAATCCCGTAAGTCACTTCTTTTTCTTTTAACGCTTTTTGAATAGAGGCGAGTGTGATTTCTTTTCCACCATAATTTGGCGTTACCGTCAAACGCGCCCGATATTTATCATCTGATACCGTAATTTGGCAAGTCGCATCCCGACGCTCACCAATTTCATACTCAAAAGCCTCTGCATTTGGATCACTGTAACGATTAATTAATTCCGCGACGGCTAACTCATTTATAAACAAATACGCTAATTCCGCCTCTTTTAAGCGTTTTTTAACCACGTCCATGGTTAAACTATCGAGTTTATCTGCCGCAGGGGTGAACACGGCAAGCAGTTTGCGTTCACTTTTACTTAACTTAAATTCTAAGCCATTTTGATTTGTCATTTCAGTATCATCTCGCTATTTTTCATACTTTGATTGCCATATTACCCGTTATTGTACTAATTGGCATGCTTAGATTCTCTAATTATTTGAGAATTACTCAACTCGATTTCTATTTCTTTGTTTTTTTATTGCTTACCACAACACTCCCTTAATTTGTAAACGCATACGCTGATCTAATGACGTGTGGCGGTTTTAATCTCATTTGCGCAGGATTTAAAACGTAAAAGCACCCTTTCGCGTTCAATAGGATCATGGCTGTGATAATAAAAATAATCATCAATACTCCAAATAAAGATGTGACTATCTTGCACTAATACCACATCTTGCCCCGTGCATTGTCCCATTTGCATTTGTTCATATACACCTAATTCACACATCAATGCAATAATGATTTCATTCTCACCAGTAATCAATGTGAGGGTTTCAGATAAATTTTCAATCACACCTTACCCTTTATTGCATCCGATTGGAATTATCCATGATGTATTTGGCTTTGTTTCTTTGACGTAAGGCGCAACCGGTATTTTTTCACCGGTTAATGCCTCAATCTCTTGTATCGTCACCAGATAATCGTCTATTTTATCGCGTGTAGCGTTTTTTGAATTCGGTACAATCCACGCAATCGCCTGTTCGTTTTGTCCGCTACCACGCACAATGACTTTCCAAAACGCATCAGGTGTTTTGACGCCATGCGACTTCACAAAAAAATCATCTTCAGGATGATTCCCCCAAATCACGCCGCCCACCACAAGTAATTCTGCAATATCGCGGTAACATTCCGTAATTTCCTCGGTAACAAGCCACGCACCTCGATTCATATTAGCGGCTTGAGGCAGAATATTTGTCATATTATTTGTTGCTTTAATCGCCGCCGCTGAGGCATCCAAATGATTTGCGGGGACAAGATGCCCTCTATCATAATGATGTCCATACGCATTAGTCGTAGTTTGTTGGCACTGGGCGGGTACTTGAGGATCAAGCGAAAATTTCTTTGCGCGTGGAAAACTACCTGCGTCATGTTGCGCGTTATATTGAAATTTTATTGCCCCGTGCTGTTGACAATCGAGCCACAGACTAAAACCCTCATAATCAATTTTAATGATCTCGCTATCTGTATTTGGCTCGCAATACCGCATTTCCCCTTTTTGTTGAGCGCAAGGCTGACCTATTGCCGTACAGCAAAATAGCGACAACACGGATGCAGATACCAGTTTAAGCATAGATTTTAGGCTAATTGCGCTCGATAATATAACTAAGATAAGATTTCGACTGATTTTATCAAAATTACGCAGTTCACTTTACTAATTTATAATAATTTCTTCCTTGTTTCTTTTTTTGAAAAATTCTGAAAAATTGATGTCTACATTCAAATTCGGTAAAACATGAAAGAAACCAGCGTGATACGCTAGATTGAAGGGACAAACCATAAAAATAATAGCCTAGTTTTATAGTTGAAATAGCGCCCTCGTTGCAAACTGAAAGCGCCTTTGATGACTTAAAGAGAGGTGTCGGCGTTGAGCGCATCTAAAATTAGCAGTGCCGCCTAATGTTTAAACGGCGTTTTCATTTTAGCTCACGGTGTCTGCACCACGGCTCGCATTGTTGGAATTTGCGAAAAAAATCCTAATGGAGGCGCTTAATCGGTTTTGAGTTTTTAACTTTAAAGTTTTTGGCATAGCGCTTGGTGTTGTTATTCCTCACTGCCTTACACCAATCTAGCTAACGTCCCACGCTGTAGCCACACTGCCTAACGTTCAAATTACCAGCCGAAATCAGAGATATACTGGAGTTACGCGTTAAAATTGGCAAAAAACTAAGCAAGTTCATTCTTTAGTGCATTAGAAATTTAGAATTTCACTTGTAGGCAATTTTCAGTTAAAGTTGCGAAAACGTATTTACTTGAGCTTATTGAGGATTTTAATGCGCTATTTTTTTATGATCTTTTTATTTATCTTTTTGGATCAATCATTTGCTTATAATTCTGAACAGTTGACAGAAAAAGAAGAGCATGGCAGCAAGGAGGAACAATATTCAATCGGATTAATGTTTGAAAAAGACAAAAACTATATTGAAGCAATAAAATGGTATAAATTAGCCGCAGAAAAAGGTGACTTATATGCACAAAATAATTTAGGTTCAATTTATAAAAATGGACAAGGAGTAATGCGGAATTATAATGAAGCGATAAAATGGTTAAGATTAGCGGCAGAACATGGCAGTGTTGATGACCAGTATAATTTAGGAGAAATGTACGAAGAAACAAATGATTATACTAATGCTAAAATAATGTTTCAAAAAGCACTTCAAAGTAGCATTAAAATTAATCTTAATTCAAGTATTATT
>OMIH01000092.1 GCA_900299045.1 Methylococcaceae bacterium | reverse complement strand
GCCACCACGCCATCAAATCCTTGACAACCAATCACGGTTTCAATTGAATCGGCAATAACCTCACGCGATACCAATGAATATTTCATCCCTTCAGTACCCATTGAGATGCCATCAGAAATGGTAATGGTATTGAAAATAACGGCTTTGCCGTTTGCATCATTCACCCCGCGAGCGGCGTCATCTGCCAAGCGATTGATGTGCATATTACAGGGTGTGACCATACTCCACGTTGACGCAATCCCTATTTGTGGTTTTTTAAAATCCGCATTTGTAAAACCAACAGCATGAAGCATGGCGCGACTTGGTGCTCGCTCCATCCCATCAACCACTAAAGAAGAAAATGCACGGCTAGTATTTTTATTGTCTGTCATAGAATGTTTGTGTGTTATTTATTTTATTGAATAATTTGGAAAATTTTAGTAAATATCCCAGCTATTTTTACGGCGCCAACTCAATTTAGGCAGGATAAAACCTAAAATAACGCCAACTAACGCTAAAATACCGCCATATAAAAACCAATCTTGATTGGCTGTATCTTGCAAGGCTTGATTTTCTAATTTAATTTGTTGCAAATCGCGTTCAACGCTCACAAAACGCTCTTGTAATTCGTCACGTTCATTTTTAAGTTGAACGGCACTACCCGATATTTTTTTAAGCTCATTGAGCTCTCGACTTAATTTATCACGCTCTGTTGCTAATGACTGCTCAAGTGTTGTGCCAGGTGTAATGACTTCTTTAGCCGCTTTCAACTCAGATTGTAACTTTGCATTTTCGGTTTGCAGTGCAGCAATATTTCTAGCCGCAATATCATCGCGATCATGTTCAGGCGCTTCTTTCTTCGTGTATTTCGCTTTAATGAATCCTTCCGTACCATCAATAAGACGCACTTTCACAAAACCGGTATGTGTCATATCGCCTAAAAGTGTCAAAGGCGTTCCGGTAGGAAGTGCTTTAATTTTTCCACTATAACTAGGCGAATTCCATAAAGTGAGGTTGTAATCGTCAGCCACATAAACAATATCACTTTGCGCATTAGCGACACCGCTAAGTGCAAGACATAGCAATAACACAGATTTTTTCATAACACGCTCACCGCTAATCATTTAATAAAGAAATTTTTGCATCGCCACAAAGCAATAATTCGAGCAATGCTTTCTGTGCGTGCAAACGATTTTCCGCTTCGTCAAAAACAACACTTTGCGCCCCATCAATGACATCAGCGCTCACTTCTTCACCGCGATGTGCGGGTAGGCAGTGCATAAAGAGCGCATCTGGTTTTGCCGCCGCCATCACTTGTGCGTTCACTTGATACTCTTTAAATGCCACTTCGCGCAACTTTTGCTCCGCTTCTTGTCCCATACTTGCCCACACGTCTGTTGCGATTAAATCGGCATCCTTGGCGGCTGATATTGAATTATCAAAAAAACGCACATGAGAGGGGGCGAGTGCAACGATATCGGGGTCTGGTAAATAGCCAGCAGGTGCGGCAATATGCAACGTAAATCCAAGTACTAAAGCGGCATGAATATAAGAATGACACATATTATTGCCATCACCAATCCAAGCTACCGTTCTGCCAGCAATGTCACCACGATGTTCAAAATAGGTTTGCATATCGGCAAGTAACTGACAAGGATGCTCTTTATCGGTTAAGCCGTTAATAACAGGTACGCGCGAATTTGCAGCAAACTTGGTCACTGTTTCATGTTCGTGTGTGCGAAGCATGACACAATCTACCATACGCGAAATCACTTTTGCACTATCCGAAATAGGCTCACCACGTCCTAATTGAGTATCACGAGGCGAGAGAAATAAAGCATGTCCACCAAAATGCGCCATTCCCGTTTCAAATGACACGCGCGTGCGAGTGGACGATTTTTCAAAAATCATCCCCAGTACTTGACCTTTAAGCGGCTGATATTCATGGTCGCGAACACGTTTGAGGGTGATGGCGCGGTTAATAAGCTGCCGTAATTCGTCACCGGTTAAATCGAGTAGACTGATAAAGTGTCTTGGTTTCATGCTGTTAGCTCTTGAATCAATGCTGATAAAGTATCAACGAGTTGGTTAATTTGTGGCGCGTCAATAATTAACGGCGGTAATAGTCGAATCACTTTGTCTTGTGTGACGTTAATCAATAATCCGGCATCCAGTGCGCGAACCACTAATTCCCCACAAGGACGATCAAGCTCAATGCCAATCATGAGTCCTAAATGGCGAATATCTACAATATGCGGATTATCGCTTAATTTATCATTAAACGCTTTTGCAATAGCATCGCCTTTTTGCGTAGCTTGCGCAATTAAATCGCTTGTATTTAACGTCTCTAATACCGCTAATGCTGCACTACAAGCAAGCGGATTCCCGCCAAATGTGGATCCATGCGTTCCCGCAACAAATACACTAGATGCTTTACCATGCGCCAAACATGCGCCAATAGGGACGCCATTTCCTAACGCTTTAGCGAGTGTGCACACATCTGGGCGTATGCCGCTATATTGAAAAGCCAGAAATTTTCCTGTGCGACCTATGCCTGTTTGAATTTCATCCAGCATCATTAAAATATCGTATTCATCGCATAAGCGACGTATTTCAATCAAATAGTCACTATTTGGTATATTTACCCCGCCCTCACCTTGCACAGGCTCAACTAAAATGCCAGCAATAGACGTATTATTTTTGAGAACCGCTTCAATAGCGGCAATATCGTTATACGGAACACGAACAAATCCATCAACTAAAGGGGAAAAACTTTGCTGAATTTTAGCATTTCCTGTCGCACTCAGTGTGGCTAATGTACGCCCATGGAAACTTTTTTCCATCACAATAATCGTTGGTGTTTCAATACCTTTGCTATGCCCAAAGCGCCGTGCGAGTTTAATCGCTGCTTCGTTTGCCTCTGCGCCTGAATTGCTGAAAAATACATTCGTCATGCCGCTCATCTCGGTGAGCTGGTTGGCGAGTTTTTCTTGGGCGGCGATTTGATACAAATTAGAGGTGTGCAAAAGTTGCGCACTTTGCTTGCAAATTGCATCATGCACAGCGGGATGCGCGTGACCTAAATTACACACTGCAATACCTGATAGCGCATCTAAATAACGCTTATCGTTTTCATCCCACAACCATGCACCCTCACCACGCGCAAACGTGACACTCAAGCGTGCATAAGTTGGCATAATGTGACTATTCATAGCGGTTTTGCCTGTCAAGAAAAAAAGCCCAAATTATAGGTTTCAATTTCCCTGCAAGCAAGAGGATAAAAATTAAGATTTCGTTACCTTGAGTAAAGTTGATAAGATTCACCTGTATTTTAATTTTAACTGGAGTTATTTCTTATGAGTATTAATGCGCGCATTGAACAATTGCTACACGACCACAACGTTCTTTTATTTATGAAAGGTACGCCCGATTTTCCTCAATGTGGCTTTTCAGGGCAAGCAGTTCAAATCTTAGGCGCTTGCGCTGCTAAGTTTGATCATTTCAATATTTTTGAAGACAATGAAATTCGTGAAGGATTAAAAAGTTATTCAAATTGGCCAACGTATCCGCAACTCTATATTAATGGTGAGTTAATTGGTGGGTGTGACATTATGGTTGACTTATATAAAAAAGGGGAATTAGCCACTTTGCTTGCGGCAGCAAATGCCGTTGCGATGTAAGGCTTGGCAACCGTATGGCAAAAGCAAGTGATTTAAAACGCGGTATGGTAATTGACATCAACGGAGTGCCTCATATTGTCAAGCATATTGATGTCAAAAGTCCGTCATCGCGTGGTGCAAATACCCTGTATAAAATTCGATTCAATAATTTACAAACGGGTCAAAAATTAGATGAATCTTTAAAGGGAGATGATTTTTTCAAAGACGTTGATTTAGTGCGTGCAAAAGTTCAATTTTCTTATATTGACGGTGAAAATTATATTTTTATGAATAGCGAAGATTATTCACAATACACCCTAGGACGTGATGAATTAGACGATCAAACGGAGTTTTTGATAGAAGGCCTTGAAGGCATTGTGGCTTTACTTATCGATGATACTATTTTGGGTATCGAATTACCCAGTTCAGTCAATTTGGAAATTCTTGAAACACCGCCTGCGATTAAAGGTGCAACAGCCAGTGGTCGTACAAAAACAGCACGTCTTAGTACCGGTGTTGAAATTCAAGTGCCTGAATATTTGGAAACAGGCGAAATCATTAAAGTCAACACAGAAACCCGTAAATTTATGTCGCGTGCATAAGTCGTTGATTTGTGTGGATGGAAAAGTCGTACCATCCACACTTGTTCTTCTATACTTATTTTTTATTGATAATCACCGTAAAGCTTTGAATATAATCCTTTTTGTTCAATTAATGCTTCATGCTTACCTTGCTCACAAATCTCACCTTGTTCAAAAACGTATACATGATTCGCTTGTTTTACCGCACTGAGGCGATGAGCAATAATAATCGTCGTACGGTTTTTCAAAAAATCTTGCAGTGCTTCATGGAGTTTAAATTCAGTTTCGCTATCTAAGGCAGAAGTCGCCTCGTCTAAAATAACCACTTTCGGATTAGCAACCACCATACGCGCGATTGCTAAACGTTGACGTTGTCCACCCGATAATCGCATTCCTCCGCGACCCACCATTGTCTGCAATCCATCTGGCAATTCTTTAATCGTTTGCGCTAATTGAGCAATTTTAAGCGCATGCCACAGTTGTTCATTCGTTGCCTTTTTACCTAACGTCACATTAGCATAAATCGTATCATTAAATAATACGGGATGCTGCAACACAGTGACTACGTTTTCACGCACGACATCAAGACCTATTTGCTCAATAGGTACGCCATTGAAACAAATGCGCCCAGAATTTGCCGCATATAAACCAATTAATATTTGAATAAGGGTTGATTTACCACCACCACTCGCGCCAACTAGCGCGACCTTTTCTCCCGCGTTAATATGCAATTTAATACCGTTTAAAACTCGTTTATCACCATAAGTAAATTGCAAATTTGCGACGCTAACGGCTGTCTCTTATACACATCTGACGCTG
>OMIH01000091.1 GCA_900299045.1 Methylococcaceae bacterium | reverse complement strand
TGTATAAGAGACAGGTGATACCCCCGTGACAGAATCAGACTTATTCGAACTTCATCGAGCGATTCAAACGTCTGTGACTATTGATATTTATACGCCTATTGGTGCTTGGAAACGCGAGCCGAATGGCACTTATGCACTGACGGTTGATAGTCAACCCACGTTTATCGATTATGCCGCGCCCGCTGATGTGCCAACGTTGATGGTCGAATGGTTGGCTCAGTTGAATGGTCATTTAAAATCGACGCTAAATGAAAATGAAGCCTTGTTGGTTTACAGTGATCTGCATTTATCTTTTGTGCGTATTCACCCCTTTGCGGATGGAAACGGACGCATGGCAAGATTGATTGCTAATCTGCCCATCTTAAAATCAGGTTTTCCGCCAATACTTATCGATAAAAATAGAAGACGGGATTATCTCTTAAATTTATCAACGTATGATATTGACGTTGGGAGTGTTCGCCTTGGCGATAGATTACTTCCTGAGTCTGCGCTAAAAGCGAATTTTCAGGCATTTTGCCGCGAATGTTGGCAAACCTCGATGGATTTAGTCAGTGATATTCGTGAAAAACAGGATAGACGAAACACAAAATAACGGCGTTCTGCCATCTCAAAACAGGAGAGTGACTCATGCGCGAATCCTAACAAACCTGCTTCACATTCAAACACCAATAATTAGTTGCTAAGTGCGTCATGTTTTGCCATGCTACGCATCAAGCGTGGCGTATAATGGCGCGTGCTAATTTCGTAATCTTTGAGAGGAAACAATAATGATAAGATTTCCAGCCGAATGGGAAAAACAAACCGCT
The DNA here is from genome assembly GCA_900299045.1 of Methylococcaceae bacterium. Classification (GTDB taxonomy): domain Bacteria; phylum Pseudomonadota; class Gammaproteobacteria; order Methylococcales; family Methylomonadaceae; genus UBA10906. The sequence continues at coordinate 21,577 of OMIH01000091.1, read as the reverse complement.
GTTTTAATTGCATGGCCACACGCAACGGGGGATTTTAGTAATCGTCTTGAATCAGTTGAAGATACTTATGCCATCATTGCTGATACCATCACAGAATATCAACGCTTATTCATTGTTTGCCGAGATGAAAACCATCAACGCCATATTCAAAAATTAGTTCAGCGTCATGATGATATTGATTTCATTCATGCCCCAGTGAACGATATTTGGGTGCGCGACACCACGTTTTTAACGGTTGAAAAAGACCATACGCTGCATTATTTGAATTTCCAATTTAACGGTTGGGGTGGGAAGTACGACTTTGCTCATGACAACGCACTGAATCATAAATTAGCCAATACGAAATATTTCAAAGGCAAATCGCATCACGATATTGACTTCATTTTAGAAGGCGGGAGTGTTGAAAGTGATGGCGAGGGTACGATTTTGACCACGTCCCATTGCCTGCTCAATCCTAATCGCAACAGCACGTTAAATAAAGAGCAAATCGAAACACAACTTAAAACCCATTTAGGTGCAAAACGTATTTTATGGGTAAATCAAGAAAATTTATCGGGTGATGATACGGATGCCCATATTGATACGCTAGCGCGTTTTTGTAACTCAAATACGATTGCGTATACGAGTTGTGAGGATATCGACAATCCCCATTATGAAAGTTTGCATCGCATGAAATTGCAACTTGAAGTATTTAGAACCTTTGATGATAAACCGTATAATCTCGTGGCTTTGCCATTGCCAACCCCTATTTTTGATGAAGACGATGAGCCATTGCCGGCGAATTATTCAAATTTTTTAATTATTAACCACGCCGTACTCGTCCCTGTTTATGGCGATAAAAACGACGCTGTCGCGCTAGCACGTTTAGCAGCCGTTTTTTCCGAACACAAAATTTTGCCGATTCCTTGTCGCCCATTAGTGCATCAATACGGCAGTTTACATTGCATGACCATGCAGTTCCCAGAGCAAGCGAGAGGGTAGAGAACTATGAAGAAAAAATTACTTGTATGTGCGGTTCAGCAACCGTGTGGCGATGATAGCCGACAAGTTAATTTAGATTTTTCGATTCAAAAAATCCGTGAAGCGGCGGCGCAAAACGCGGATTTAGTTGTTTTGCCTGAATTGCATTTAGGAAAATATTTCTGCCAAATCGAGCATCATAGCGTGTTTGATTTGGCACAAGCCATTCCAGGTGAAACGACCGCTATTTTGAGCGCGTTAGCAAAAGAATTGAAGATTGTCATTGTTTCAACGATTTTTGAGCGTCGCGCAGCAGGTCTTTATCACAATACCGCTGTCGTCTTTGATAAAGACGGTAGCATTGCCGGTAAATACCGTAAAATGCACATTCCCGATGACCCTGCATTTTATGAAAAATATTATTTTACGCCCGGAGATTTGGGTTTTACACCGATTGAAACCTCGATTGGCAAACTTGGGGTCTTAATTTGTTGGGATCAATGGTACCCAGAGGCGGCGCGTTTAATGGCGCTTGCGGGGGCAGATTTATTGATTTATCCCACAGCAATTGGTTGGGATAGAGCAGACACAAGCGAAGAGCAAGCCAAGCAACTTGAAGCGTGGATTACCGTGCAACGCGGTCATGCCGTGGCGAACGGACTGCCGGTGATTTCATGTAATCGCATTGGTTTTGAAACAGCGCCTGATTCTGAGAGCGGTATTGAATTTTGGGGAAATAGCTTTATTGTAGGTCCACAGGGCGAATTTTTAGCGCATGCAAATGCAATGGATACGCAAATTTTAACGGCTGAAATCGACAAAACACACGCGGAAACGGTGCGAAGAATTTGGCCCTTTTTGCGAGATCGCCGTATTGATGCTTTTTCTGATTTAACTGAGCGCTTTATTGATTAAACGAAATTAATGAAAAGATGAAACCCATCATCATTCCTATTGAAGAGATGCTGCATCGCTATAATGCAGAAGAGCAATTGTTATTGCAAAACGCGCTTGCTATTGTTGGAAAAATTCCCAGTGATGCGCATTATGTGCGACCAAGAGGCGTAGATGTTGCAACCATTTTAATGAGTTTTCATGTCGATTTGAAAACAATTTTAGCGGCTATTTTAAGCGATCCTCGATTAGTCAATGGTAAAGAGGCGCTTGATATTGAAGCGCAATTTGGGGAAGCGGTTTTCAGTTTAGTCCAAGATGTGAATTGGTTAAATAATATTCGCGTTTATTCGCCTGAAATGGCAAGTCAGCCCAATCAAGCAGAAACGATGCGTCGAATGTTATTGTCGATGACGCAAGATGTGCGGGCGGTATTAATTAAATTGGCTTATCGAATCGCACGTCTGCGTAATTTACCGAGGGAATCCCAAGAAATCCGTCATTTTATCAGTCATGAAACTCTCGATATTTATGCTCCTATTGCAAATCGTTTAGGCGTACATCAATTTAAATGGGAACTTGAGGATATGGCGTTTCGCTACCTCGACCCTATTGCTTATCGCCATATTGCAAAATCACTGGCTACCAATCGTGTGGCGCGTGAGAGCAGTATTCAAGGATTTATTACACTGCTTCAAAACACGTTAGCGAAAGAAAAAATTACGTGTCAATGTTACGGTCGTCCTAAACATATTTACAGCATTTGGAAAAAAATGCAGCGTAAAAATTTAGATATTGATGAACTGTATGATTTGCTTGCGGTGCGTGTGATTGTGAATAGTTTGATCCATTGTTACACGGTGCTGGGGATTGTGCACAGTTTATGGCAGACAATTCCTAAAGAGTTTGATGATTATATTGCCAATCCTAAAGAAAATGGTTATCAATCCCTGCATACGGTAATTATTGATCAACAAGGCAACCGCATTGAAGTACAAATTCGCACGCAAGCCATGCACGATTATGCTGAATTGGGCGTTGCTGCGCATTGGTCGTACAAAGAAGGCGGTAAACAATCCGCGACGATGGAAAAAAGTGTTGCCACCTTGCGCAAGCTACTCGAAAACAAAACGCTCGAACCCAGTTCAAATGACGAGTTTCGTAGCGAGTTGTTTAACGATCGTGTTTATGTTTTAACCCCCGCAGGGCGATTAGTGGATTTAATTAAAGGATCAACGCCACTTGATTTTGCTTACGCTGTACATACGGAAATTGGGCATCGTTGTCGAGGCGCTAAAGTTGATGGTCGTATTGTACCGCTGACGTATATTTTAAAATCGGGTGAGCAAATTGAAATTTTAACGACTAAAGATATTGCGCCCAATCGTAATTGGATTGATCCCAATTTAGGGTATTTAAAATCGCAACGCTCTATTCAGAAAGTGAAAAATTGGTTTCGTCAACAAGAAGAGCTTGAAAATGCCAAAGCACAATCTGAGAGTAAAGTTGAGAATTTACCTCAACCCGTTAATGAAGCCGCAAAAGAAGCGCCTTTGCTCAATAGTGTGCGTGCAAATAAAAGTTTGCATGCTTGTGAAGTGAGTGTGGAAGGTTTAAATAACGTCCAAACAACATTTGCGCAATGTTGTCATCCTGTGGCAGGTGATGAGATTACGGGCTATATATCCCATTATAAAGGGATTATCGTTCATCGCGCAGATTGTAAAAATATGTTGCAACTCAGTGTGGCAAAGCAACCTCAGCGCATTGCGGTGAGTTGGCAAAACAGTAAAGCGAGTCATGCCGTCCCTATTGTTATTCACGCGTTTAACGCGCAGAACTTATTAACCGATGTGTCACAATTACTTGCACAGAATAAAATTCACATTTTTTCCGCTGCACTTGAAGCGGATGTCGATTTTTCAGCAGTGCTAAATTTAACGCTACAAATAGAAAACACCACGCAACTAAATACGGTATTGAAAAAGATTAAGCAACTGCCAGCGATTGTGAATGCACAGCGTAAAAATTAGAGGTCATATTGTTTGCGTTTTCGCCAAAACGTAGCACGACTCATATTGAGCATTTGCGCTGCAGCGTTCACATTTTTTGTTTCATTTAGGGCGCGTTCAATAGCGCCTTTTTCATCTTCATTATGAAATGTTTTCACTGGCGATAGCTCACGAAATTCAGGGGGAAGTTCAGTGCTTTTGAGCACCGAACCACGACCTACCGCAAAGGTATATTCCACGACATTGTGCAGTTCTCGAATGTTGCCACGCCATGTGTAATCGAGTAATAAACGCATGGCATTGGGATCAATTTTTTCAATTTTTCGACCATTTTCAGCGTTATGCTGTTTAATGAAATGCCAGATCAATAAACTAATGTCTTCGCGGCGTTCACGCAGAGGAGGCAAATAAATAGGTACTACGCGCAGGCGATACATTAAATCTTCTCGAAATCGCCCCAGTTTGACTTCTTCGCGCAGTGAGCGGTGTGTTGCGGCAACCAGTCGAATATTGACTGGCATTGAGATAACACCCCCAACGGGAACATAATTACGCTCTTGAATAACGCGCAACAACTTTGCTTGCAGTTCAAGGGGTAATTCGGCAATTTCATCTAAAAATAATGTGCCACCGTGCGCACGTTGAAACACACCATGATGATCTCTAATCGCACCGGTAAAGGCACCGCGTACATGACCAAATAACTCACTTTCAAGTAAATTACTCGATAAAGCCGCGCAGTTAACCGCTAGAAAGGATGCGTTATGTCTTGTGCTTAATTGATGAATGGCGCGTGCAACTAATTCTTTTCCTGAGCCGCTTTCACCTCGGACTAAAACAGTTGCCTCGGTCTGCGCAGCGGTTTGAATAATCTGAAATACGTCACGCATCGCCGGTGAGCGACTTAATATTCCGTGGAAATTTTGAGCATTATCAATTTGCATTTTGCGTATTTAGCATTTTAGTGTTACGTTTCAACTCAATGTCTTAGTGAAACATTTTGCGTTTCATTGAAACATAAAATGAAACATAAAAAAAGATTTTTAATTGCATAATACTCGTGAATCCCTTGGTTTTACATTGCTGCTACATGCTGGCACAATGTTTGCCATATTTAATTAAACGTTTGAAGAAGAGGTGCTCTATGAAAAAAATAGTATTGGCTGTTTTGGCGTTACTGAGTGGTCAGAGTGCGATGAGCGCGACGATTGAAAATGTTTCACCCAGTGAAGCAGCACAAATGCAAAGTGCAGAGAAGGCAATTATCGTCGATGTGCGTGAAACAGACGAATGGAATGCAGGGCATATTGCCGGTGCAATTCATATCCCGTTAAGTGAAGTGAAAAATCGTGTTGCAGAACTTGCTCAATACAAAGATAGTCCCGTGATTACACAATGCCGTAGTGGGGTACGCTCCGCAAAGGCAGCTGAAGTGCTTAAAAATGCCGGATTTTCAGCTGTTTACAATTTAGAGGGTGGCATAAATGCGTGGCAAAAAGCCGCATTAGCTGTGCAGTAAAACTAAAGTGACATTCAAACTATTGTTAATTCTGCTACATGAACTTATGTAGGGAATATCGTGCGCGTTGATACACAAAAAGAAAGTGAATGTGCGGCTAGTCATCTTGAGCATCTGATTTTATTGCCACGCGATACGATTGAATTTAAAATCAAAGCGTTACTTGAATTAGCGGATAAGTCAAAAGTGATTTTCACGAATGATGGAACGCTTGAGGACGCTGCGCTTGCAGTGCAAACACTTAACATTAGGCTAGTAGAATAATTATAAAAATAGAGGAGTTAAGATGAGAGAGCATCATACATTACTGATTGTTGGCGGTGGTGCCGCTGGTGTTTCCGTGGCAAATAATATGCGTCGAATGAACAAAAGTATCGACATTGCAATCATTGAACCTAGCGAAAAACATTATTATCAAGCGGCATTTACCATCATAGGTGGGGGAGAATACACACTCAAGCAAGCCACACGCAATGAAGCTGATTTAATTGATTCAAGTGTGAAATGGATTAAAAATTATGTCGAGTCATTTCAACCTGACGAAAATTCAGTCACGCTCACATCTGGTGAAATGCTTAGTTATGAGTATTTAGTTGTTTGCCCAGGGTTTCAACTCGATTGGGATAAAATTGCCGGTGCAAAAGAAGCCTTGGGGAAAAATGGTGTATGCAGTAACTATTCGCCTGATACCGTTGAATACACATGGGAATGTATTCAAAATCTGGGTGAAGGTCGCGCATTATTTACACAACCCGCTATGCCCATTAAATGTGCGGGTGCGCCTCAAAAAATTATGTATATGGCGGCGGATCGTTTTCGCAAAAAAGGCATTGCAGATAAAATCAGCGTGGAATTTTTCAACGTGGGTGGCGCGATGTTTGGCATTCCTTTTTTTGCAAAACCATTGGCAAAAGTGGTGGAAAGTTACGGTATTAAAACCCATTTTGCATATAATCTGATTGCAATTGACGGTGACGCAAAAACCGCTACGTTTGAATTCACCGATGCTGATGGTCATAAACAGCACACGGTTGAAAAATTCGACATGATTCATGTCACGCCCCCACAAAGTGCCCCAGATTTTATTAAACACAGTCCATTAGCCAATGTGGATGGTCGCGTTGATGTTCACCCGAACACGCTTCAGCACACTAAATACCCGAATATTTTTGGTTTAGGTGACGCTGCATCAACAACAAATGCAAAGACTGCCGCTGCGGTGCGCAAACAAGTCCCTGTTGTGGTCGATAATATTTTGAATTTGCTGCATGCTAAAGCCGTTGAAGGCAAATACGATGGCTATGGCTCATGTCCACTTGTAACGTCGCTAAATACGGTCATTTTGGCTGAATTTAGTTACGATAGTCGCATCACACCTTCGTTTCCATTCCTAGATCCACGCGTTGGACGTTGGATTTGGTGGATGGGTAAGAAAATCGGCTTTCCTTGGATGTATTGGGATTTGATGCTTAAAGGCATTCGTTTTGATATTCCTCACAAAAGCAGTTACGCGGCAAAATTCGTTGATAAAGAGTAAATCTAGTTAAATTGCGTAGGTGGATAAGGGGGGATATAGCTTCCCTTATCCACCTACTTGTTATCATCATTTTTGTCCTTTTTCGGTCTTTTCCTTTATTTCTTCATTGTAATCGCGCTAGCGCTCCCCCTGTTTTCTGATAAAATACAAGTAGCTTTTTATTTTTAGTTGAGTGACGAACCGAAATAATTCGCATTTACGACCTTTTTATCTCAAAAAGTCATTGTGGTTATATCGTTTGTTTTTTAATGAAAACATAAGGTGAGTGCACGCATTTACCTTCATAAATTAACAATACAAAAATCAAATAAGCAATTGTAAAATACGATAGCGACTTAATTTGCTTAGCATATCGCAAAATTTGAGCTGATTTTTTTTAGTGACTGTTAGATAATGACGCGCAACTTATAAGAATAACTACAATTAGGTTTTAAGACACATGCCGAGACAATCGAGTTTTACCCGCGAAGAATTATTGCAATCTGGTCGCGGTGAATTATATGGCGCAGAAAATGCGCAACTTCCGCTCCCTAATATGTTAATGATGGATCGTATCATTCATATTTCAGATGAAGGCGGGGCTTATGAAAAAGGTGAAATCATCGCAGAGCTCGATATCACACCGGATTTGTGGTTTTTTGCCTGCCATTTTCAAGGTGATCCTGTTATGCCTGGATGCCTTGGTCTTGATGCTATGTGGCAACTGGTTGGCTTTTATTTATGCTGGATGGGGGGGCCTGGAAAAGGTCGCGCGTTGGGAGTGGGTGAAGTGAAATTCACAGGTCAGGTCTTGCCGCACAATAAAAAAGTCACTTACCGTGTCAATTTGAAACGCGTGATTATGCGTAAATTAGTGATGGGTATTGGAGATGCCACCATGGAAGTGGATGGCAAAGTCATTTACGAAGCCACCGATTTGCGTGTTGCGTTGTTTACTTCTACAGAAAATTTTTAGGGGCGAAGACCATGAAGCGCGTTGTAGTGACTGGGTTGGGTATTGTTTCTAGCATAGGTAATAATCAACAAGAAGTGGTCGATTCTTTAAAAGAAGGGCGCTCGGGGATTAGCTTTAGTGACATCTACAAAGACATGGGATTGCGTAGCCATGTTGAGGGTTCTATTAACATAGAACTCGATGACGTAATTGATCGTAAAGTGCGTCGTTTTATGGGCGATGGCGCCGCATTTAATTATGTTGCGATGCAGCAAGCCATTGATGATTCGGGGTTAAGTGAAGATGAAATTTCACATTTTCGCACCGGTCTTGTCATGGGGTCAGGTGGACCATCAACGTCAAATTTAGTTGAAGCCGCTGATATTTTACGCGAAAAAGGCATTAAGCAGGTGGGACCTTATCGCGTGCCGCGTACGATGTCGAGTACAAACACCGCGTGCCTTGCAACGCCCTTTAAAATTAAAGGTGTGAATTATTCGATTAGCTCGGCTTGCGCAACCAGTGCGCACTGCATAGGTCATGCGATGGAATTAATTCAAATGGGTAAACAAGATGTCGTTTTTGCGGGTGGTGGCGAGGAAGTGCATTGGACTATGTCGCTCTTATTTGACGCGATGGGCGCGTTATCTTCAAAATATAACGATATGCCAACAACCGCCTCACGTCCTTATGATGAAACCCGTGATGGGTTTGTCATTTCGGGTGGCGGCGGCGTTTTAGTGATTGAAGAACTTGAGCACGCCAAAGCACGCGGAGCGAAAATTTACGCTGAACTTGTCGGTTATGGCGCAACGTCTGATGGTTACGACATGGTTCAGCCGTCAGGTGAGGGAGCTGTGCGTTGTATGCAGCAAGCGATGGCAACCGTGAATGGTAAAGTCGACTATATCAACGCCCACGGCACGAGTACGCCAGTAGGTGATACGAAAGAATTAAGCGCGTTGCGTGACGTTTTTGGCGCGGGCAATGTGCCCTGGGTAAGCTCCACAAAATCATTGACGGGGCACGCGCTTGGCGCTGCAGGTGTGAATGAAGCTATTTATTCATTGCTTATGATGCGCGACAACTTCTTGAGTGCGTCGGCTAATATTACCCAATTAGATGCGGGGGCGGCGGATATTCCTATCGTGCGTGAGCGTCAAGATCATGTAACACTCAACACCATTATGTCCAATAGTTTTGGTTTTGGCGGCACAAACGCGACATTGATTTTTCAACGATACAACGGTTAATTCATGTTAGCGAGCGTATCGAATACGCTCGCTTTAAGCGGTTCTCTCGAAATATCTTATTATCGGGCGTATACCTTACGCCTCCTACAGATTTCCCTAAAATGACAGCGCATTCTGATTTAGATCAAAAAACACGTTACCAATTCAATAAACTCCAAAAACGTCTGCGCCACAGTGTGGGTGATGCGATTGCTGATTTCAATATGATTGAAGACGGTGACAAAATCATGGTGTGTTTATCTGGTGGTAAAGACTCTTATACATTGCTTGATGTATTGTTGAATTTGCAAAAAACAGCGCCTGTCAATTTTGAATTGTTAGCGGTCAATTTAGATCAAAAACAACCGGGATTTCCTCAGCATGTATTGCCGCATTATCTTGAAACACTTGATGTACCTTACCATGTGATTGAGAAAGATACTTACAGTGTTGTCAAGCGTGTCATTCCCGAAGGTCAGACAACATGCGGATTATGTTCGCGTTTGAGACGTGGGACGCTATATGGGTTTGCTGAAGAAAATAATGTCACCAAAATTGCCCTTGGACATCACCGTGATGATATCTTGGAAACATTTTTCTTAAATATTTTTTACGGTGGAAAATTAAAAGCTATGCCGCCTAAATTATTAAGCGATGATAAAAAAAATATCATTATTCGCCCACTCGCATATACGCGCGAAAAAGATATTGAACGCTACGCTGCATTTAGAAAATTCCCCATTATTCCCTGTAATTTATGCGGTTCACAGGAGAATCTGCAGCGTCAGGCAATGAAAGAAATGTTAAAAACATGGGATAGACAGTTTCCAGGGCGACTTGAAACCATTTTTACCAGTTTACAAAATGTAGCGCCATCGCAATTAGCAGATAAAAACTTATTTGATTTTGTGAATTTGATGAAATAAAGCGCTTTAAGCCGAAAAGGGCGAGGTAAACTCGCCCTTTTTGTGTCTGCTTTATGTAATGACGGTGGGTTCACTTAATCCTGTTCGCTCTTTTACTCGACAGAATTGTTCCGCTAATTCAATTAATTGCGCGAGTGCCATTTGTGGATCTTGATGGTGTTTTGCGCTATCGGGTTCAAAGCGCTCAATGTAAATGCGTAACGTTGCACCTACTGTTCCCGTCCCTGATAAACGAAAGACGATGCGCGAACCGTTTTCAAATCCAATTCTAAAACCTTGATTTGCACTAGTACTCCCATCAATGCTGTCATGGTAGCAAAATTCATCGGCATAGCTGACGGTATAATCACCAAATGTTTGAGTGGGCAGGGTTTGAGTTTGCTCGCGTAAACTATTCATAATGTCTTGTGCAATAGACAATTCAACTGCTTCATAATCATGGCGACTATAAATATCGCGACCAAAAATTTGCCAATGCTCCTCTACAATATCCAAAACTGATTGGCGACGACGCGCCACTAAATTGAGCCAAAAAAGCACTGCCCACAAGCCATCTTTTTCTCGAACATGTTGCGAACCGGTGCCAAAGCTTTCTTCACCGCAGAGTGTAATTTTGTCGGCATCGAGTAAATTGCCAAAAAATTTCCAACCGGTAGGCGTTTCATAGCAAGGGATATTGAGTTTTTTTGCAACCCTATCCACTGCTTGACTGGTTGGCATAGAGCGTGCCACACCTTTTAAGCCTTTTGCATAGCCAGGAATCAGCGGGGCGTTCGCAGCGAGAATGGCTAAACTGTCACTGGGGGTGACAAAAATACCTTTTCCCATAATCATATTGCGGTCACCATCGCCATCGGACGCTGCGCCAAAGGTAGGCGCTTTGTCGCTAAACATGAAATCCGCGAGTTCGTGTGCATAAATTAAGTTAGGGTCAGGATGATGACCACCAAAATCCTCTAACGGCTCTGCATTGCGTAGCGAATCCATTGATGCACCGAGCATATCAACAAGAATATGTTTAGCGTAAGGACCTGTAATAGCGCTCATCGCATCAAATGCGAGCGTCATATAGCCACTTTGAATGCTTTGCTTGAGTAAATCAAAATCAAAAATTGACTGCATGAGCTCCGCATAATCTGCTACGGAATCAATGATCTCAATTGTCACGCCTTCAATTGTTTGCGTGCCCGTCACATCCAAATTAATGTCGGGTAAGTCGGCAAGTTTGTAGTGATCTAGTGCTTTGCTTCGCTCAAAAAAAGCCAATGTATCTTTTTCAGGGGCGGGACCACCATTATTGACATTGTATTTGATACCAAAATCACCCTGTTCACCTGCTGGATTATGGCTAGCTGATAAAATCAAGCCACCAAATGCGCCGTATTTTCGAATAATATGTGATGCTGCTGGGGTTGAAAGTAGACCATTTTGCCCAATGATAAGTTTATCAAAGCCGTTTGCTGCGGCAATTTTAATAATAATTTGAATGGCTTCACGATTAAAATAGCGCCCATCACCGCCAATAACGAGCGTTTTTCCCTGGTAATTTTCAAGTGAATCAAAAATGGCTTGAACGAAATTTTCCAGATAATTCACTTGTTTAAAGACGCTGACTTTTTTTCGCAGACCAGAAGTGCCTGGATTTTGATCATGATAAGTTTGAGTAAGAATCGTTTTTATGTGCATAATATTCCTAGAAAATAATTAACAAATTTGTGTTAAAGTACACCAAAATGTTTATTTAATACAGGATGATTATGTTACGCGTTTATTTAATCTTATGTCTGAGTTTATTTACAGTTAATGCGATAGCCGCAACTGAAGTTCGCCCCGATGAGGTTTGGTTGCTCGTTGATACGAAAGCAAAACAAATTGAAATAAAAAAAGGGGAGCAGACGCTAGAAACGCTCCACAGTATTGCTATTGGTCGTGGTGGTGCGGGTATTAAAAATCACCGCGGTGATAATATTACCCCTTATGGGGAATATCGTATTGGATGGATTGGTGAAAAAAGTATGTTTCGTCGATTTTTTGGCTTAACGTACCCGTCTGTTGATGATGCTCAAAAAGCACTTGAAAAAGGCATTATTAACGAAACAGCTTACAATCGAATTGTGCACGCACATCAGTTAAAACAAATTCCCCCTCAAGACACAGCATTGGGTGGACAGATTGGTATTCACGGCTTAGGTAGCGGTGATATTAAAGTACATGAGGTCTTTGATTGGACACATGGTTGTATTGCCTTGACCAATTCACAAATTGACCATTTGAGTCAAATTGTGGATACGGGAACGGTAGTCAAAATAAAATAAAACTGGAAAATATAGTTGTAGATGGTTAAAATTAGACGCAACTATAGTGTTTTTGTAGTAAAGATTCTAGTTACATTTGTTAAATCCCATTTTTTTAAAGGAAAATCACATGAAAAAAATCGTTAAATTATCAATGATCGCGTTAGTTTCTATGGTAGTTGTTGGCTGTGCAAGCACAGATGACGTTACACATTTGCAATCACAAATCGATACATTGAAAACGTCTGTTGCACAAGCTTCTGCTGATGCACACAGTGCACAAAGCGCAGCTGCTGATGCAGCTTCACGTGCAGCAGCTGCTGAATCAGCGGCTAACAGAGCAGCACAATACGCACAAGACACTAACAGCAAATTGGACAGCTTGTTCAAAAAATCAATGATGAAATAATTCATTCTTTCATTGAATGCTGAAAAAACCCAGTGAGTACACTCGCTGGGTTTTTTTTTGACCCCTATTTTCTTCATGATTTTCTCATTTTGTGTGCTTATTGATCCATGCGTTTAATTCGAGATTTTTCTCAAGGTTTTTCTTTTCCTCAAGGATGTGATGTTACGATTGGTAATTTTGATGGTGTTCATCTGGGGCACCGCGCTGTGATTGATAAATTAGCCGAGTGTGGCAGTCAATTACAATTACCAACCGTTCTCATGCTCTTTGAGCCTCAACCACTGGAATATTTTTTAGGCGATAATGCGCCTTCTCGGTTAATGCGATTGCGTGAAAAAATATTGGCATTACATTGTTTGCCTATCGATAACGTGGTGATTTTGCGTTTTAATCGCGCACTTGCAAACTATGAACCTGAACAATTTGTCGCTGATATTTTGGTTGATAAACTCAATGTTAAGCATTTGGTCATTGGTGATGACTTTCATTTTGGTAAAGCGCGACGAGGTAATTTCAATTTATTATGTGAACAAGGACGCTTGCACGGCTTTTCGGTTGAAAAGTCAGAATCTTATCAATTAACCGATCTGCGCGTGAGTAGTACCCTGATTCGTGATGCACTTAATGCGGATGATTTAGTGCAAGCACGTCAACTTTTAGGGCAAGATTACGCTGTATGTGGACGCGTTGCGCAAGGCAATCAACTAGGTCGAACACTTGGTTTTCCAACAGCAAACATTAAAATGTTTCGTCAAAATACCCCCATCAAAGGCGTTTTTGCGGTGACCATGACAGGTATTGATAATATGGAGTTTCAAGGTGTCGCTAACGTGGGGACAAGACCAACCATTAATGGCGCTAGTAAAGTGATTTTAGAAACACATTTATTTAATTTTAATCAAAATATTTACGGGCGTTATGTGAGCGTTCACTTTAAACAAAAAATTCGACATGAAATGCGTTTTGATTCTTTAGCGCAACTCCAAGCACAAATTTGCCAAGATGTTGCAACCGCAAAAGAATTTTTTGCACAATCGCGCTAAAATAGCAACGATATCTTCTTTTTTCCTTTTTCACATCAGCGTACTTAGTTTTGGAGAGATACTATAATGGTTGAATTTCGTTTGCCGAAAAATTCAGTAGTGAAAAAAGAGAAAAATCGCAGGACACCTAAAAATAAGGAAGTGCCCATTTATCGCGTCGAAGTTTATCGATGGCAGCCAGATAATCATGACAATCCGCATATCGATGTTTTTGATATTCCACGCGATGAATGTGGTTCGATGGTACTGGATGTACTGCTTAAAATTAAAAATGATATAGACGGATCATTGACTTTTCGGCGTTCTTGCCGAGAGGGTGTCTGTGGCTCTTGTGCTATGAATGTGAATGGTAAAAATACGCTCTCGTGCATTAGTCCGCTATCGAATTATCCTTCCGGTACGTTGCGTATTTATCCATTACCGCATATGAATGTACTTAAAGATTTAGTGGTTGATATGACACATTTTTACGCGCAATATGCGTCCATTAAACCGTGGCTTGAAACCCATCATATCGAGCAAGCGCGTGAACAACGCCAAAGCGAAGCAGAACGCGCTGTACTTGATGGGCTTTATGATTGCGTACTTTGCGCCTGTTGCTCGACAAGTTGCCCAAGTTATTGGTGGAATAGTGAGCGTTATTTAGGCCCTGCTGTTTTGTTACAGGCATATCGTTTTATAGCCGACAGTCGAGATAGCGCAAAAAAAGAGCGTTTAGAGGCGCTAGATGATACATTTAAAGTCTATCGCTGCCACACAATTATGAATTGTGTTGATACATGTCCAAAAGGTCTCAATCCTGCGCAAGCCATTGCCAATATCAAGCAATTATTCATGACACAAAAATGAAATTAACACAGATTTATTGGCAATGTCGGCGTGGCTGTTTAGAATTGGACTTGTTACTAAAACAGTATTTGGAAAACCATTACGCGCATGCAACGCCTCAGCAGAAAAAAATATTTTTACAATTACTTCAATTAGAAGATGATGTGCTACTACCTGCGTTACTTGTTTTTTTAGATGAAACAACGCAGTGATTTTAATTTTATACAAATAGAAACTTCATTTATTCTACTCGAGGATAACACCATGAAAAAAACAGCTTTAATTTTGACGTTAACCGCTTTATTTGCATCAACTGTGTTTGCAGAACCCCAAACACTCAAAGAAAACGAAATTGAAGACATTGTGATTAAAATTCACAATGAAGCCGATCAAGGTGGGTATGAACTATTGTCTGTGACTGAACTTAATCAACTGCTGACATCGAAAGAAAATTTTGTATTGATTGATGCACATCCTAAAGCGCAATTTGATGCCGCGTTTATTGATGGTGCAGATAATTTTGAGTTTCAAGGCACGTTCACACATAAATGGAATGAAGATGCTCCTGGGGGTTCACAAGACGCTTACAAAGCGCTTTTAGGCGATAATTTAAATCGTAAAGTGGTTGTGTATTGTGGTGGCAACAAATGTGGTCGCTCAAATACTGCTGCACTTTGGGCAAAAGAGTTAGGCTATCATCATGTGTTTCGCGTCACCAGCGGCATTAAAGGCTGGCAAGATGCGGGATTGCCCGTCAAAACAACCCAAAAATAATTCTTTATTTTCCTAATTTCAGTGACACAAATGACCAAAGTAGAAATCGAAAATCGTTTACGCCAATTTATTGAACCCCATTATGGTGTAGATTTGCTCACCGCTAAAGCAGTCAAATCAATTGATGTAGATGGCGCGAATGTGCATCTTGTTATTGAACTTGGGTATGCGGCGCAACGTTATTTAGATGCGTTACAACGGGCGCTTGTTGCGCATCTAAAATCGATTGTGCACAGTGGTGAGATTACGATTGATATTCATGTGAAAATTGCCACGCATGCTGTCCAGCAAAATCTTAAGTTATTGCCTAATGTGAAAAATATTATCGCTGTTGCATCGGGAAAAGGCGGTGTTGGTAAATCCACAACGGCGGTCAATTTGGCGCTTGCTTTAGCACAAGATGGCGCAAAAGTGGGTATTTTGGATGCGGACATTTATGGACCTAGCGTACCGATGATGCTAGGTTTATCAGGCAAGCCAGATAGTTTTGATAATAAAACCATGCAACCTAAAGTCGCTTTTGGTGTGCAAACGATGTCTATTGGCTATTTAGTGGCAGAAGATCAAGCGTTAATTTGGCGAGGTCCCATGGTCACTACGGCTTTGCAGCAATTACTCAAAGAAACGCAATGGGATGCGTTGGACTATTTGGTGATTGATTTACCACCAGGGACAGGGGATATCCAATTGACACTGGCGCAAAATATTCCTGTCAGCGGTGCAATTATTGTGACAACACCACAAGATATTGCATTGCTGGATGCACAACGGGGATTTGGGATGTTTGAGAAAGTGAACGTACCGGTTTTGGGTTTGGTTGAAAATATGAGTTTGCATATTTGCAGCCAATGCGGTCATGAAGAAGCTATTTTTGGCTCGGGTGGTGGCGCGGCAATGTCTGATATCAATAAGATTGATTGCTTAGGGCAATTGCCGCTTGATATTCATATACGCCAGTACGCGGATAGTGGAGAGCCCATAGTGGTGGCGCAACCGGATAGTCGTATTGCGCATATTTATCAAGACATTGCTCGAAAAATGGCAGCAAGATTGGCGCTAAAACCTAGGGACTTTAGCAGTAAATTTCCCAATATTGTCGTTCAAAGCTAATACGGTAAAATGCGTGATAATGACGTATTTATCTATTTTAAAATAAAGACTTAGGAAATAACCATGTGGTTTAAAAATTTGAACGTTTTTCGTTTGACCGAAGCGTTCGCTTTTGATGCGCAAACACTCGCTGAGAAACTCGATACGTTGGCATTTTCACCGTGTACAGGTCAGCAAGCGTTTAGTTTTGGCTGGACTGCACCGTTAGGTAAAGGATCCGATGAACTGGTGCATAGCACAAATGGCTATTTGATAATTTGTGCGAAGAAGGAAGAACGCGTACTGCCTGCATCCGTTATTAATGAGATGCTACAGGAAAAAATCGAGGAAATTGAAGAGCAAGAAGGGCGTAAATTATCTAAAAAAGCCAAAATGGAACTTAAAGATAATTTAATTTTTGAATTACTTCCCCGTGCATTTACATTCTCACATAAAACGTTTGCGTACATTGATACACAAAATGGCTTTATCGTGGTAGATAGTGCTTCAGCTAAAAAAGCTGAAGATTTGCTCAGTACGCTGCGTAAAACGTTGGGCGGATTGCCTGCAATTCCGTTAAATACAGTCGAGAAACCTGTGTTAACTATGACACAATGGCTACTCGATCAAAATCCTCCCTCTGACATTGTCATTGAAGATGAATGTGAATTGCGTGCGCCTGAAGAAGATGGCGGTATTATTCGTTGTAAACGTCATGACTTAGCATTGCCTGAAATTAAAAATCATTTAGACAGTGGTAAACAAGTTATCAAATTAGCGTTAAATTGGGAAGAACGGCTTTCTTTTGTATTAGATGAAAACTTGGCTGTAAAACGCTTAAAGTTTCTCGATTTAATTCAAGAGCAAGTGGGGGAATCGGATGCGGCAACATTTGAAGAAAAATTTGATGTTAATTTTTCGATTATGACAGCGGAATTAGCGAATTTTCTACCACGATTGCTTGCCATTTTTGGTGGCGAAAATCGCGCTTAAGCACACACTTTTATTATTTTTGGAGGAGACAAACATGAGTATGGATGACCGCGATGGTTATATTTGGTTAGATGGGGAATGGGTTGATTGGCGTGAAGCGAAGGTACACGTTTTGACACATACGCTGCATTATGGACTAGGCGTTTTTGAAGGAATTCGTGCGTATCATGCACAAAAAGGGACGGCTATTTTTCGTTTGCAAGAACATACCGACAGATTGTTTCGTTCAGCGCATATTATGAATATGCCAATGCCTTTTAGCAAAGAAGAACTCAATAAGGTGCAATGTGAGGCATTGGTTAAAAATAAATTAGATAGCGCTTATATTCGTAGTATGTGCTTTTTAGGTTCAGAAGGCATGGGGTTGCGTGCGGATAATTTAAAAGTTCATGTGATGGTAGCGGCATGGTCTTGGGGCGCCTATCTAGGGGCAGAAAGTATTGAGCAGGGTATTCGTATTCGTACCTCATCCTATACTCGCAATCATCACAACAGCACTATGTGTAAAGCGAAAGCAAACGGGAACTATATCAATTCGATTCTTGCGCTTCAAGAAGCGCGTGCAAATGGCTATGATGAAGCCTTGATGCTTGATCATGAAGGGTTTGCGGCAGAAGGTAGCGCTGAGAATTTGTTTATTGTGCGCAACGGTAAAATTTACACACCAGAAACGACATCCGCCCTAGAAGGCATTACACGAGATTCAGTAATGACCATTGCGCGTGATCTAGGATTTGAAGTGATTGAAAAGCGCATTACACGCGATGAAATTTATGTCGCTGATGAAGCTTTTTTTACGGGTTCTGCAGCGGAAGTGACCCCCATTCGTGAATTGGATAATCGTCACATTGGTTCGGGAAGTCGTGGCGTTGTCACTGAAAAACTGCAATCGCTCTATTTTGATGCGGTACATGGACGCGGTGACAAGTACGCAGATTGGTTAACTTACGTTTAAAGCGTTGTTGGATATTCGCAGTAGGGCAACGGATTTTGCCCACTCTCGTTCTATCTCCGTGTTATGTCCACTAAAGCAAGAGGAAAGCGTGTATTTTTCTCTTGAACATCATTAATTGAATTGAGAGGAAAAACGATGATTCCTATTCGAGATACCGCCCCTTGTTTTGCGCGTCCTGTGATGACTTGGGCAATTATGGTAGTGTGCACGGTCATATTCGTATCGATGCAGTTTCTACCCGATGCGTTAGGTTATAAATTAGTGAATTTATTTGGTATGGTGCCTATTCGTTATTCTAATCCGAATTGGGCGCAGGATTTTGGCTTACCCCCCGATTATGGTTTTTCGTTTATTAGTAACCTATTTTTGCATAATGATTGGCTGCATTTAATGTTCAATATGTGGTTTTTATGGATTTTTGGGGATAACATTGAAGATAGGATGGGGAGATGGCGATTTTTGGCGTTTTACTTGACATGTGGTGCATTAGCCACGTTACTGCAGTGGTATTTTGATCCTGTGTTAGCCATTCCCGTCATTGGCGCATCTGGGGCGATTGCAGGGGTGTTAGCGGCTTATTTCTGCCTCTACCCCCTTGAGCGTGTCATTGTATGGATTCCCTTCATTTATCCCATCTTATTGCCTATTCCTGCGATTGCTTTTTTGGGGCTTTGGGTCATACTACAGTTGCATAATGCTACAGAGGCTGTGTTATTTACGGGTGTTGGGGCAAATGTGGCATGGTGGGCGCATTTGGGTGGTTTTATTTGCGGTTGCTTGCTCTATCGCGCATTTTTACGTTCTGAAAAAACGATTATCTAAATTTCTCAAGGCTCAGACGCAAAAAACCCAGCACGAGTGCTGGGTTTTCTGAAAG
This sequence comes from Methylococcaceae bacterium, assembly GCA_900299045.1. Lineage (GTDB taxonomy): Bacteria > Pseudomonadota > Gammaproteobacteria > Methylococcales > Methylomonadaceae > UBA10906. Next base: position 2,301 of record OMIH01000091.1, on the reverse strand, counting down.
CTCTAAACAGTCAAAAACTGTTTAACTTTTTCAACAAAAATTAAAGTTGAATAGAGCTAGACACTTTTTGTTTGCTGTCGTCTTGACCATCGATGCAACCTGTCAAACCAACAATCATTAACGCTAAAGCTAATACAGAAATTACTTTTTTCATTTTTGAGATCCTCCAAGTTGTTTTTTAATTATTGTTGCGCAAATTTCTAAGCACGGGGCAATTTATATCATGAACTATTGTGCCAATGCAATAATAAAAAGCCTAATAATTTCGATTTAATTAAAGTCGATTAATGTCATCTGGCAAGCTTATTTGAATTTGCTTGTTTTGCCACTGTGCTTTGCCAATGATTACCCACGTTCCAGCCATGTTTAAATTGCGTTGATCATAAACCCAATGGGAGGGCGCATCAATTTTTTTCATCTGTATATGAAATGTTGTTTTTGTGAAATCAAGCCCTAAATTACGACCATAAAATGCCGTGATTTTCATGATGAATTTTTGTAATCGCAGGTTATCAATATTGGGTGTGACGGCAATGTTTGCCCACATAGAGTGCACACGCCCCCAATTAGGCGCAAGCATACGTCCTTCCTCATTAATGAAGGGTAGCCATTGTTCTTTGCCTTGTTCATCGGTGTAGGTAATGGCTATTATGTGATCGTAGCCTTGAAAATGATCATGCAGATACAGCGCGTGCGGCACAATGCCAACAAAGGTCTGTGACCATAAAATAAGCATGTTACTTGTTTGGGTTAGGGGGGAGAGTACGGGATTATGCAATTTTAATCGATAAATTAAGCCGTAATGAATAGTACTGTTGAGTTGTAGTAAAGCTAGCACGATAAAAATTTTTGATAGTTTTCGTGTGAATGCTTTGGGTTTTTGCTCTGTCTGTTGTTCAAATAATAGCGTGTACCATGTATTGCTCGTAACTGGCGTTGTAGGTAAGCAGGATTCTTGACAGTCTATACGCACGCGACTATCTGCTATTGCGCGATATTTTTTGATAGCGATTGTTTTAATTAATGGCAATGAAAGTATCATCCCGATGAACGCAAGATAGCGCATGTGTTTTGCTATTTGAATATAGGTCTCTACACCGGAATAAATACGTCCTTGTGTGTCGACAGCGTATAAATCTTTGAGTAATACCGCGTTGTCTATGCTACGCAATGTTGGATAGTTTATGACGTTGTCTTGAGCATTTTTGAAATCGATATGTTTAAAAATATCAAAATGGTTCAATACCAACACCGTGCGATTGCAGAGTGGGCAAAGTTTATCGAAGAATACGGTTAATGTCGGTTCTGTTGCCACCAAAACTGAGCTGATAGCTCGCCACCAAGCAAATGGCACCATTAGCAAGTAAAAACACAGCATCCCCAATCCGAATGGATAAATGTTAAATGATATCGTAATGCCTAAATGCAAGCCCATACCAATACACAAATAGACGATACGCAATTGACGCTGCCAAAACAGAAAAATAAACGTAAATTGAAATACCAAAATGGTGTATCCCAAGATATTTTGCAACCACTCCTGATTGAGTAGCGGGGACATGTCCAGTGCGGAAACATAATAAGGCTGCGTGGCAGGCAACCAAGTTCCAAGACCATTGCGCCAATGCTCTGCAAATAATTTATGCACAGCGGAGTCAAAATAAAGAAAACCTAAACAAATAACAATAGGCGCGTAATATGTGAGTACGGTCACACTGGGTTTTTGATATGTACTGTAATGAACAAAGGGGCGGCTCAGTTTGTAGCGTAAATTATCCAGAGAAAATGTTTTATCTGCAGGCATAAACAGCAAGAAAAAACCCGCTCCAATCATAAAGGTGTCAAATCCGCCATCAAAATCACGCTGCATAGGGGTGAAATTGACAAAGACAATCCATAGTAAATAATTCCAAATCACCGCCTGTTGATAGCGATAACCCAGTACAACACAACTCGCCACCAGTACCCATATTCCTAAAAAAGCAGGAATCATGGGGAATTCAATATCGAGGTAGGGAATGGGATCAAAGATTAAGTGATTAAAATATAAGAGAAAGATAATTTCTTGTAGCGTGATTAATCCATACCCTATGCGAAATAATCCTAATGCAGTAGCGGGAACCTGTTTATTTCTTAGCGAATGGATTTTATTGAAAAGACGTATGGTCATTGCAATGTAGGTGACGTAAATTTTAGAAACAAAAAAGGGTCACAACAATTGCTTGTTGCGACCCCTTGGAATTTAAGGACAAAAATTGTCGCTTATTGATCGTCTTCTGGATGTGCTGCGAAAACCCACTT
>OMIH01000090.1 GCA_900299045.1 Methylococcaceae bacterium | reverse complement strand
CGCTGTATGATCTTCAAATAAACGATTGTCGTAGCCAGCTTGATAAATTCCCCCAGAACTTTGTGCTGGGGGACGTAAATCTGCTGGCGCGACGGGTGAAAATGACGGTTCACGTTTTGGCAACGGTGTGCTACACGCTGCCAATAGCAGGGGCATAAGCACAATAAAACTTAGGCTGCGTGTCATTATCATTTTAATCACTTTTTAGAGATTTTGTGTAGCATAAGACAGCATTTGATCTGTCGTTGAAATGGCTTTTGAATTCATCTCGTAAGCACGTTGCGTTTCAATCATGCCTACTAATTCTTCTACTACGTTAACATTAGATGTTTCGAGTGAATTTTGAACAATAGCGCCAAATTCTTGCTGACTAGGTGTGCCGATAACAGGCGGACCGCTGGCACCCGATTCGCGGTATAAATTTTCACCAATTGGCTCTAAACCTGCAAGATTGATAAAGTTGGCTGTTTGAATTTGACCTACGTTTGATGGCTGTGGATTGTTGGGTTGTAAAATAGAAACGGTACCATCAGAGCCAATAGTCACACTCAGTGCATCTTGTGGAATAGTCATTGATGGTGTTAACGGTAAACCGTTTGCGTTTACAATTAGACCATTCAAATCTAATTTTAACTGACCGTCACGCGTATAAGCCGTTGACCCGTCGGGCATTTGTACTTGTAAGAAACCGCGACCATTGATCGCAATATCCATTTGATTGCCGGTTTGCTCAACGTTACCTTGTGTGTGCAATTTTTCAGTTGCCATGGTTTTGACACCGGTACCTAATTGCATACCTGTTGGTAATTGGCTTGTTTGTGATGTTTGCGCACCTACTTGACGCATATTTTGATACATCAAGTCTTGGAAAACCGCACGATCTTTCTTAAAGCCAGTCGTGTTGACGTTTGCCAAGTTGTTTGAGATAACTGCCATGCGGGTTTGCTGGGCATCTAAGCCTGTTTTCGCAACCCATAATGCACGTTCTGTCATGATTTTCCCCTAAAGTAATCGTTGTTGTGTATTTAGATAAAAGCAGGTTTTATGCCAATTACATTTGCAATAATTTAGCACTAGCGGCTGCATTTTCTTTGGCGTTTTTCATGATATTGGTTTGCATTTCAAAATTACGCGCTAACTCAATCATGTCCACCATCGCACCAACGGCGCTTACATTACTGCCTTCAATTGATCCTTGAATCACTTGCACTGCGGCATTGTCTGTGGGCACGCTACCATCTTTGATGTAAATTAAACCGTCATTGCCTTTTTCAATGTTTTTCAAATCAGGTTTAACCAATTTAATTTTATCAACAGTGACCATCGCTGCCGCATTTTCAGCACCAAAGGGAACAATACTGATGTTACCGTTGCTACCGATAGTAATTTGCTCTGCAGGTGGAATTTTAATAGCGCCATTTTGTCCCATCACGACAAGTCCAGAGCTTGTTTGCAATTGACCATCAGGTGTCATTTTTAAGTCACCAGCACGAGTATATGCTTCTTTGCCTTTACTGTCTTTGACAGCAAAAAAACCTTGACCGTTAATAGCGATATCTAAATCATTTCCTGTGGCTTGAATAGGGCCTGTAGTGAAATCCGTGGCGGGTTTTTCAGTCTGCGCGAAAACGCGTGTCGGATAACCGTCACCGTAAACAGGCATACTGCGGAATTGTTGCAAATCCGATTTAAACCCCGTGGTTTGTGTGTTTGCCAAATTATTGGCGTTTGCCGTTTGAGCCAGCAGCGTCTGCGTGGCTCCACTCATGGCAATATAAAGACTACGATCCATAAAATGCTCCTAATTAAACGCTGCTACTCAAAGGTTAAAAAAACTAAATACGTAGAACGCTTTCAGTTAATGTTTTTTGGATGCTAATGGCTTGTGAGTTTGCTTGATACGCTTGTTGCGCCACAATCAATTTCACTAATTCTTCAGATAAATCAACGTTTGATGTTTCAAGTGACGATGAGCGAATTGCACCAAAGCCATTGTCGCCAGCTTGACCGTAAACTGCAGCGCCAGCATCAGACGAGTTGCCCCATGCGGTACCGTTTAACTTATCTAATGCTTCTGGATTTGCAAAATTTGCAAGTGCTACTTTACCAATCGGTTTTGAATAACCATTGCTGTACTTAGCTGTAATGACACCATCTTGATCAACAGCAACAGCTGATAAACTGCCTACGGGCAAGCCATCTTGTTTTAAATCATTAACCATGAACGCTGAAGCGTGTTGTGTGGTGTTATCTAAATTAATGCTAATGGTGAGGGGAGCTGCAACTAAATTAGAATCGATAGCGGTTAAGTCAATACCACCAAAATCCACTTGAACGGAGTTACCTTGAAGCGCTTGTCCTGGTGTAGTGGCTGCTGCGGCTGCTTTTTGAGCGGCTAAATCTTGAGCGACAGCATCGTTATAAGCTTGTGTTGCTGTATCTGCTGCTGCTTTCGCCGCATCAGCATCAATTTGTGCTGCGGTGAGTGTATCTGTTGCAGCTTGTAGTGCGACTTGAGAAAGCGCTAAAGTATTTTTCGCGTCGTTGATGACATTTTCCAATGCAGGTACTTTTGCTTCTGCTTCAGCTAATTGTCTTGTGTAAGTATCAACCGATTTTTGGGCATCAGCCACTTTTGCGGTCAATGTGACAACGGTATCTTTTTTCGTATTTGAAGCAGTTGTAGCAAGCCAAGCGGCTGACTTTAGCATATCTGTAATTTGTGGCGTTGCGGTGACTTTGACTAAATTACCATTCGCATCAAAATACACTTTTGTTGGTGAATCAGTAATAATACCGTCAGGCATGACTTGTGCGCCCGCAGCCGGTGTAGGCGGTACTGTAAACGCATTAGATTGCGTGCCAGGTTGAATACTTCTTCCATCAACGAAAGTGTACATATTCCATTCGTTAGGCACGCTTGTTCTGCAGAAATAGGTTGATACGATATGCGCATTACCCATTGCGTCATACGTTGTCACAGAAGTGGTGCTTGTATAGGTTTTTGGATCAGGGACGTAAGGGTGTGTACCTGGTGTTGTGAAAGAAAAAGGTGTGACAGCTGCAGGTGAAGAGCTATTTAAATTCACACTCATGTTGACTTTTGTTGTTGCTGTAGGAGGCCCTTGATCTGTTCCAATTCTAACTGGTAATTTAACACCTACGTTAAAGCCTTCAGCTACTGTCATGCCTACAGGTTTATATGCAAGTAAATAGCGACCATTGTCGTCAACTACATTTCCACTTTTATTGATATGGAATGCACCGTTACGCGTGAATGACGTCGCTTCTAATGGTTTATCTGGAATGATAGGATCTACTAAATCACCCATTGCGAAGAAACCTTGACCAGAGAGCGCTAAATCAAGCGAATTGGCTGTGCCTTCAATATTGCCCTGTGTAAATTGTTGTGCAATGTTAGAAACGCGAGCTCCAGTACCTGCTGCGCCTGCTGCGCTTGTGCCAGCCATTACCTCACCAAATTGCGCACGAGATTGCTTAAACCCAACAGTCTGTGAGTTAGCAATGTTGTTACCTGTTACCGATAATGTTGTTGATGCAGCTTTTAAGCCGCTGAGTGCTGTTGAAAAACCCATAGTCATTCACCTTAATTAATTAAAGAACTTGTTTGATTTTTGCGAAATCTACGCTGTTATCGCCAGCCAGATTTACTTTTAAGCCGCTTGAGCCATTTGCCATATTGACACTTTCAACGCGAGAGTTAATATCAGTTGGCACAACTGTATTTTTTCCGTCTACTTGCGCAGTCGCTTGAATTTTGTAGATACCTGGACTTGCTAGTGTGCCAGCAGAATTCGTGCCATCCCACACAAAAGGAATTGCACCTGAGCCTTGATTTCCTAAATCAACGGTTTGCACCAATTCACCTGTGTTGGCATTAGAAATAGCAATTTTTAAATCAGGTGTGCTGCTTGCAAGGTTTACTGTGCCACTGATATCGCCACCAGCAGGTAGGACACCTTGTGTTGATTGAACGCTTACATAACGCCCAATTAAACCAGTTGCTTGCAAGGCTTGATCTGAATTAATGGATGAGGCAAACGTTGCAAAAGAGGCTTGCAAATCTTGGATACCTGAAACCGTACCAAATTGCGCCATTTGACTCAAAAACTCTCCATTTTTCATGGGTTCGT
>OMIH01000089.1 GCA_900299045.1 Methylococcaceae bacterium | reverse complement strand
GACTTAACCCCGCTAAACGGATTTTTTTATCTGCGCTTTTAAATTCTGTTTCAATATCGCTGCTTTGTGATTCAATTTGTGTTTTTTGATCACTGACTTGCTCAATTTTAGCGGTAATAACCTGTAAATCACGGCTATATTGAATATTTTCGCGGGTATAATGCTGAATGACGGGGTGTTTAGTGCTTAACGCATTTTCTGTCTGACTGAGCGCATCTTCCATTTTTTGCGCTTCTTGTTGACGTAGCTCAAATACTAAACTCTCAATGGTTGTTACCACAGGACTCAATGCGCTTTTTTGACTATCCAGCAACTGCAAACTGCTTTTTAACAATTCCAATCGTGCTGGCTGACTAATTGCCTCAACGTCCAGCAATTTTAATTCAATATTACGCACATCAATAAGCGTTCTGTAATAAATTTGGCGAGCATCTGTTTCAATTTTTGACTCGCTAGGGGGTGGCGGTAATTGCAATTTTTTTAGCGTTGCCTCAATCGTCTGTTGCGCGGCTACCGTTTCTTCTCGAATGTGCATGGGACGATTATTTTGAAGCGCTAAATCGGTTTCGATTTTGTTAATTTGCTCGTCAAGTTGACTGATTTTGCCTTTTTCTATAATCAACCGCTGCTCTAATTCTTCGACGGGAATATGCCGAAAATCTTCGCTTTTTTGTTTACCTTGTTTTGCGACTTGCTGCTCAATCTCTTTTTGCAGTGCCTTGGTTTTATTGGGGGCTTGATGAATACTTGCGGTGTAGGCGGCTATATTGGCATGAAACTGCGCACTGTTATTGAGATTGTCTTGCGCACTTTGATAGAGTTTGAGAGCGACATTTTTTGTTGCCTCATCAAGACCTTGACGCGCATTGAGCGATTCCATTTTACTTTTCAAAAAGGCAGATGTGATGGTTTCGCTCTCAATAGAGGACGTCACAACGGGCGCATTCGCGCTCCATGTCAACGGACTATCGAATAAAAAAAGAAGCCAAAAAAGTCTAATAATATAAAGTGACGAGCGAGTCATCATAGTAACAATTCCCAAATGAGCTAAACGATAAGGCGGTGGCGAGTTGGTAAAAACACATTTACCTCTTATTATAACCAACATACCTCATGCCATCGTGAGCAATTGAGATTGAAACCCTTAACGTGAAATAATAATGGAACCACTAATTGAAGACCGCTTGATTGAATTAGAAATTAAACTGTCTTATCAAGACGATTTACTGCTCACCTTAAACACCATTGTCGCCACGCAACAGCGACAAATTGATCGACTTGAAAAGGCTTATCAAGCCATGTCTGAGCGCGTGAACAGTTTAGCGACAAAAATGCCTGAAGATGCGCCGCAAACGTATGAAATCCCCCCCCATTACTAAATGATAATGCTATGTTAATTCGCGCGGCACTGCGATTATTTGCAAGCTGTTTTGCCGTTTTCTTGCTTGCTAAACTGCTACTGATATTCGCCTTTTTTGTTATCGCTGCCTTGGCGATAAAAATTGCCGTGTTGTTGTTATTTGCCGCTTTTTTTCTGCTGGTGATGACCGCCATTTGGGGGGTAATCAGCAATCTGTTTTGCGTCGTGAAACAGTATTTTTCACAAACACAACGTGAACAACGCCATGTTGCCTTTATGGAAAATCAGCAAATTAATGCGCATCGTTTATTTTATTTCCAACGCCGACAAGTAACGTATTTAAAAGAGCGTCAGCGCAAACGGGCACTGGAAAAAGACAATCGTGTGCATATCGCCTCGCTTAGTCAAGCCATTGAAGTAGACTTGCAACGCTCAAAGCATCGACTTCCCAAAGCGGCTTTTAGACAATTAAAGCGTAAAAATCGTCTTTATCGTATGCAACAAAACGCAAAAGCTCTGCTAGAATTGCATCATCAAATCGCAACTTTTACTGACAAATAATTATGTTTAAAAATTGGCTACTTAGCATTGTTGACACGTTGCAATCGCTTAAAACAGAAAATCTTAAATGGAACAATGAAAATCAAGAACGTCAAGCCGCGCTCAAACAATCGCGGGTGCTCGCTGAACGTGCCTTGGTTGCAGAACTCAAAAAACGCAGTCGTCAACTCAAACATGAACTCACTATTTTGCAAACGCAACACAGCGCAGAATTGCTGATGTTCAAAACAAAATGTAAGCAAGATGTCAAAGATTACAAACAATATCTTGAATCACTCGATCAGCTAAAAGATTCCATTCAAAGTAGCTACACCCATCTGCCTGAAGCGGTGGCATTTACCATTCATCATCACGCAAAATACTTGCTCAACGAAATGTGGGAAACCACCGAATTTGAAGAAAAAATGCGGCGTGAAATTCAATTAATTCGTTTTATGTCAACCGTGCATGAAGATGCTCGGCTCTATTTAGAAGGCAAAAATAAAGAAGTGCTACCCGAGCGGACATTGAAATTGATTGAAAAGAGTTAATCGTCAACGGAAAACTTAGCAAATGCGAGGCAACTGCTCACCACTGAGCAAAGTTAACGGTCGATTGCCCCCCATCGCTGTTTGCAAAATCACCTCGCCATGGTTTGCCACGGCGCTGACATAGCCAATTTTTTGCGCTTGTCGTCCAAGCGGGTGCGCACGCAACTGTGCAAGCGTTTGATCCGTTTCATCCGCTGACACAAACAACACAAAACACCCTTCATTTGCCACATAAAGTGGATCAAACCCTAAAATTTCACACGCACTGCTCACGTTATCATGAAGCGGGATAGTTGCTTCTTCAATTCTAAACGCTTGCTTGGCTGCGCTAGCTAGCTCAAGTAATCCACTAGCCAACCCACCACGCGTGACATCACGCAGACAATGAATATCAATGCCCGCTGTAATTAACGTTTGCACCAGTCCCGACACGTCAGCGCAATCGCTTTCAATTTGACTGTCAAATGCGAATCCCTCACGCGCTAGCATGATTGCCATACCGTGCCGTGCAATATCACTGCTAATTAAGATGCTATCCCCCACCGCAATACGGTGCGCAGCAATCGTAATCGCTTGCGCAATGCTGCCAATCCCCGCTGTATTAATATAAACACCGTCCCCTCGCCCACGATCGACAACTTTTGTATCGCCTGTCACAATCGACACCCCCCCTGCCTTCGCGGCATCTTGCATTGATTGCAGTATCCGTTTTAAATCATCAATGGCAAAACCTTCTTCTAAAATCAAACCACAACTCAAATACAGCGGCTTTGCGCCGCTCATCGCCAAATCATTAAGCGTGCCGCATACCGCGAGTTTGCCAATATCCCCACCACTGAAAAAAAGGGGATTCACCACATACGAATCGGTGGTGAAAGCTAATTGTTGATCACCAAACGGAAATACCGCTGAATCGTGCTTTTGATTTAACAACGCATTATTGAAAATAGGGTGTACGGTGCTGTCGAGTAATTGCTGCATTAATCGCCCACCGCCCCCGTGAGCAAGTACAATTTGCTCGTAATGCAAAGGTGTTGGGCATTGAAGGGAAAAAGTCGTCATGAATCGCACTCACTTAAAAATAGATTATAATGCACAACATTAAACAGGGTTTTGTTTGAAGACAATGACTTTTCACAAAATGCCATCAATTTTATTTTTTGCTGATTCAAAGGAACACGATGCGTATTGCGGTTATTGGTACTGGTTATGTGGGTTTAGTGTCTGGCGCGTGTTTTGCTGACATGGGAAACAAAGTGATTTGCGTAGATTGTGATACGCAAAAAGTCGCGCAATTACATCAAGGCAACATTCCTATTCATGAACCCGGACTCGATAAAATTGTCGCGCGTTGTTTGCAAGATGGTCGCATTCAATTTACCACGTCCTATGAAGAAGCCCTTCGTGACGCCAGCATCGTTTTTATCGCGGTAGGTACGCCTCCCGACGAAGATGGTTCAGCGGATTTATCGCACGTTCTCGCTGCCGCGAGTGAGATTGGACGCGTGATGACCGCGCCACTCATTATTGTCGATAAATCAACCGTGCCCGTTGGCACAGCCGATAAAGTTCACGCAACCATTCAAGCCACCTTGGATGCACGCGGTGAGTCCATTGAATTCCATGTGGTGTCCAATCCCGAATTTTTAAAAGAAGGCGCGGCTATTGATGACTTCATGAAACCTGAACGCGTGATTATTGGCAGCGACAGTACGCAGGCAACGGCGGTGATGCAACGTCTTTATGCGCCCTTTTCACGCGATCACGACAAAATGGTTGTGATGAGTATTCGCTCGGCAGAACTGACTAAATACGCAGCCAATGCCATGTTAGCCACGCGCATTAGTTTTATGAATGAGCTGGCGAATTTAGCCGAAAAAATTGGCGCGGATATTGAAGAAGTACGTCGTGGCATCGGTAGCGATTCACGCATTGGGTCACAATTTTTGTATGCGGGTGTGGGGTATGGCGGCAGTTGTTTTCCCAAAGACGTGAAAGCATTGCTGCGCACCGCTAATGAAAATCAAGTCGCCCTCAACGTCGTCAAAGCCGTTGAAAAAGCCAATGAATTCCAAAAAACCGTGTTAATGCAAAAAATTCGAGAGCATTTTGGTCAATCGCTCAACGGACGCACGTTTGCCATTTGGGGATTAGCGTTTAAAGCCAATACCGATGATATGCGTGAGGCATCAAGCCGTGTATTAATTGACGCATTGATACAGGCGGGTTGCCGTGTTTTAGCGTATGATCCGGCTGCGGGTGATGTTGCGCGTGGTATTTTTGCCCAATCAAAAAATGTCACGATTGTTAACAGTATGACCGCCACGCTTGCGGATGTTGATGCACTGGTTATCCTCACAGAATGGAAAGAATTTCGCAGTCCAGATTTTAGTGCATTGAATAACCAACTTAAGGCGAAGGTTTTATTTGACGGGCGTGCGCTCTATGAACCCGATGACGTGATGCAAGCGGGCATCACCTATTACGGCATTGGTCGTTGATTTACCTGCGTGGTTGTCTTTGCATTATGGCGTTATTGTAGGTATTCTTTGCGTTCCATTTTTGACTTTGTTAGGGACACTGTTCAATGACTGAAAAAACTGCTAGCAAACATTTAATCCATCTTCAAAGCCTTTTTGCCGCTGATAATTTCGTACTACAAAATGCAGCAAAAGTGTTTCATGAACTTGATCAATTTGAATATGATTTAGATTTACTCAAAAACGAAGACACTACGGCAATTCATACGTCGTGGTGGCCCATTGTGAGTATTATCGGAGGTCACTCCGATGTCAAAAAACATTTTCTTGAGCAATTTTTGGGTGTACAACTACCTACCACCCATAAAATAACGGTACTCGCACAAGGCGCTCAAGCAAGTCAAACGATTCTACCCGCCACCGCGCTCGATGTAGATTATCGTTACCCGTTTTACCGAATTAGCCAAAAAATAGAACAACTACAAAAAGGCGAAGGCGAACGCATTAACACCTATTTAGAACTCAAAACGTTAAATAGCGATGCCTTAGAAGGTAAACTATTCATTGATATTCCCAGTTTCATCCACAGCACTAATGCCGATGTAACGCAATTATTAACCACATACAGCATTGAGCAATCGGATGTGATTTTGATTTTCTGTGACGTGTTTAATTCAACGTCGCATTTAGTCAATCAATTCACTGCAACACTAATTGCACAGCAAGAAAATAAAAAAATGGTGTATCTCTTTGACGATGCCACGGCATCGGTATCGAGTACACAAACCAAATTAGCCAATTTAGGTCTTACTGTTGGGCAATTTATCGGGACATCTCAATTAACTAATCCCTATTCTGCTGAATATGCACAACTCCAGCAGCAACTCGCCAACGCAGCGCATCAGCGGTCATATCGTGTTTTGCACGCACTTGAAAAAAGCATTCTCGATGTTGAAAACGTCATCATTTATGAAATTAAAAAAGCCATTTTTATTTGGAAAGAGCGTTCAACATTTTCAAGTTTGCTGATTTTGGGCGCTATTGCAACCGTTGCTGTTTTTCTTGAAATTGGCATGGGGTTACTTGAATTTTTAATCGACCCGATTATTGGCCCCGCCATTTTACTTTCGCTTATTGCGGTTATGGTGCCAACGCATATCTTTTTTAGTAAAGTGCAAGCCAAGTTTATTATCAGCTCACTGAATCGTCGCCAAAAACAATTGCATTTAACCGAAGATTTAGCGACCTTATTTGAAAAAAACTTGACGTTTTCACGCATGATGTTGCCTATTCACGACCCCATTGGCTGGAATAAAAAAACCAAAGCACAATTAGCGGCTCTGCTGGATAAAACCAAAGATTTAGTGCAAACGTTAAACGATAATTTTAGCGTTTATCATGCGCCTATTGTGCCTATTTCAAAACCCGTTGCGCGACCCTCTATGCAAAGCGTTGCTACGCCAACTCCACCCCCAGTGGCGATGCAACCAGCACCCGCTATCATCCCTGAACCAATTCAAGTTCAAGTCGCACCGCAGCCTGCGCCAGTTGTCATTCCTGAACCTGTTTACGCTCAAGTTGCCCCACAAGTAGCCGTGCAACAACCTGCGCCAATACCTGTTTCAGAGCCTGTTCAAGCGCAAGCAACACCAGAGAATGCCGCTCCTGCACCTAAACGTCAATCTGCGTTAATGCAAAAAATTCTCAAAAAATAAGACTGCATGAGGATGAGTGACTGCAATCATAGCAGTTTAGCCAACACATTAAATCAGACTTGTCATTGCATCACACTCAATCAGGGCACACTACAATGTGCCCTCGATTTAGCTAAAGCTGACATAATCCTTCCCGAACATTGTTTTGCATCGTCGCCTGTTTTTGTATCCACGCACACGCGCGTTGCACAAAAAGAGATTATTGACGCTATTGAGCGTGTCATTGCCCTACCCGCTTATCAATCGACGGTGTTTGCGTATGCGCACCATAACGCCCACGCCCATACCCAAAACACGTCTGTTTTCTTGGGCTATGATTTTCATATTGATGCACAAGGTCATCCCCATTTAATTGAAATCAATACGAATGCAGGGGGCGCGTTTCTCAATGCGTTTTTACTCAATGCCCAAATGCCTTGCGTCCATACAAAAGCTCAGGCTATGGTGGATTATGCCGCACACTTTATCGCCATGTTTCAAGCAGAATGGCGCAGCGTGCGTGGTGACACACTTTTGCGCACTGTCGCTATTGTTGATGATGCGCCACAAACGCAATACTTGTACGCTGAATTTCAATTATTTGCCGCGCTATTTGAGCAATATGGCATTCACGCCATTATTTGTGACCCTAATACGCTACACTATGACGGTAATCACCTATGGCATGGCGACACCCCTATTGATTTAGTATATAACCGCCTAACTGATTTTAGCTTATCACAACCGCGTCAACATAACCTAGCGCACGCCTATTTAGATAATCGCGTTGTATTAACACCGCATCCACGCGCTTATGCGCTCTATGCTAATAAACGTAATTTAGTTGTTTTAAGTGATACGGCGTTGCTGGAATCATGGGGCGTTGATTGGGACACGCGACACATTTTATTAAACGGTATTGCTGCAACGCGCTCCGTGGACGCTAATAAGGCTGACGATTTATGGCGCGAGCGAAAAACGCTGTTTTTTAAACCCACGACCGGTTACGGCAGTAAAGCGGCATATCGAGGGGATAAAATGACAAAGCGGGTATTTGCTGATATTTTAGCTAGCGATTATGTCGCGCAAACAGTTGTTGCCCCTAGCACAAGGCAATTACTAATCAATGGGTCGCTAGAAACATTTAAAGTGGATTATCGTGCGTATGTGTATGCACAGAAAATTCAACTCACGTGCGCTCGACTCTATCAAGGTCAAACGACTAATTTTCGCACCCTCGGTGGGGGATTTGCGCCCGTCATATCGTCGTTTTCAGAATTAATTCACACGTAGGTTACATCATGCTGATTCAATGGTTTCCCGGTCATATGCACAAAGCGAGTAAAGAAATTAAAGCCGCTTTACACGATATGGATTTGATGATTGAAATTCTCGATGCGCGGATTCCTTTTAGTAGCCAAAATCCCGCCTTAGCTAAGTTACGCGGTGATAAACCTTGTATCAAAGTGCTCAGTAAATGTGATCTTGCCGACGATACGCTCACGCAAGCATGGCAAACTTATTTAGAGCGCGAGCAAAACGTCAAAACCCTTGCCGTCAACATAACACAAGTGGATAAAATTCGTCAACTTCACGCACTTTGCCACAAACTCGTGCCACGCACTGAAAATCGCTCAAAACCGCTGCATGCACTCATTACAGGCATTCCTAATGTGGGAAAATCCACGATTATTAACATACTCGCAGGACGTACAATTGCAAAAACCGGTAATGAACCTGCCGTGACAAAACATCAACAGCGCATTGATTTAGGGAATGGATTAGTATTATTCGATACGCCCGGTATTTTATGGGCAAATATCGAAAACAAAAACAGTGGTTATCGTCTTGCCGCCACGGGGGCGATTAAAGATACGGCTATCAGTCATGACGATGTTGCATTGTTTGTTGCGCACTATTTGTTGCAATCCTATCCTGATTTTGTCAAAACGCGTTTTCAACTCGATACACTGCCGGCGAGTGAATCAGAATTACTAATGTTAATTGGTCAAAAACGCGGCTGTCTGCGTAGTGGTGGGCGTGTAGAACTCGATAAAGTTGCCAAAATTTTACTTCTCGAACTGCGCAGTGCGACCATTGGAAAAATCACATTTGAAACGCCAGACATGATGATTACCGAACTCGCTGAATTAGACATTATCCGCGCGGAAAAAGCCGCGAAAAAATTAGCTCGCTTACAAAAACACAAACATGGCTGAAAACGTATTTGAACCCACTTATGATGTCATTGATGCGATGCTCATCAATTACCTACAAGAACATTTTCCGATTTGTGACTCCCCGTATCGGCACGTTGCTACTGCATTAGGTTTAACCGAAGAGGACGTACTCTCACGCCTGCAGACCTTACTCGACAAGGGCGTTATTTCGCGTTTTGGTCCACTCTATCATGCGGAGCGTATGGGCGGGGCGTTGACCCTTGCCGCGTTAAAAGTACCTCAAGAACACGTTGAGCGCGTCACTGACATTGTGAATGCGTTTCCCCAAGTCGCACATAATTATGCACGAAATCATGTGCTCAATATGTGGTTTGTGCTAGCGACCGAAACGCCACAAGAACTTGCCCAAACGCTCCTTGATATCGAATCGCAAACCGGTTTGCGCGTTTACAATATGCCAAAAATCAACGAATATTTTGTTGGTTTAAAATTGGAGGCTTGAAGTATGGCGTTTAATGACGTAGATTTATTGATTATGCGAGCCACGCAAGCAGGCTTGCCACTGGTAGCCAAGCCGTATCATTTGCTTGCCGAGCAATTAAATTTACCTGTTGATGTCATTATGGCGCGGTTACAGGCAATGCAACAAAATGGCGTTATTCGTCGAATTGGTGCGGTACCCAATCATTACCGTTTAGGTTATCGTTTTAATGGTATGAGCGTGTGGAATGTGCCCGATGCTGAAGTGGATATATTAGGTCAACAAGTGGGGCAACTGCCTTTTGTGAGTCATTGCTACCATCGCCCACGTCACCTCCCCGATTGGCACTACAATTTATTTGCCATGGTGCATGGCAGAACACAAGAGGATGTTAATACGCAAATTACGCACATTGCGCAGGTACTTGGTGAGAGTAATCTCGGCAATGATGTCCTCTACAGCACGAAAATTTTGAAAAAAACCGGTTTTCGCAGTGGAAATAATGCGTAAATAGCCTAAATTTGAGATAAAAAAGAAGCCTTCGTTAAATAGATTGATGCCCTATTGTTTAATTTTTACGTCTAACCCAAGTGACTTAATATCGTATTAATTAGGGTGTAAAAATATCAATAAGGTAGCTGAAGTGAGCTCTGTGGTATGATTAACATAGGGTTTATATTTTAGGGGGTCACAATGTCTGTAATGATTGCTGAGTTATATGATGCACTTAAAGAGGCGGGAGCCTCAGAAGAAAAAGCACGAGCAGCCGCAAAAACGATGGCTGATTATGACAATCGATTTAATAAAATTGATGCAGAATTGCAATTGATGAAATGGATGCTAGGAGGATGTTTAGCGCTATCGGGTACTGTCTGGCTTATTACTTAATATCGTATTCAAGGGCGTAAAAACATTATCTTAATTAGGGGAAACATTCTGAGCCCTGCAATAGGTTAGAAACCGTCATAG
The DNA here is from genome assembly GCA_900299045.1 of Methylococcaceae bacterium. GTDB lineage: Bacteria > Pseudomonadota > Gammaproteobacteria > Methylococcales > Methylomonadaceae > UBA10906. The sequence goes on along the minus strand of OMIH01000089.1, from coordinate 5,313 downwards.
CATCTGGGCATGCTGTGGCGGTTTTTCTGTTGAGGCTGTGGTGCTTATCATTGTATACGCTGGCGTGTTATCATTTAGATAAGCAAAAAAACGGAATACAACAATGTTTGATGATAAATTTTTTGATGAATGGCTAGATGGGCAAGCACTGAAAGTCATGGAGAAAGTGGCAAATGGTGAAGGCATTGCACCAGAGCAAATGATGATTTTGATGCCCAAAGCCCAAACGAATCATTTTGCGCATTTAGATGTCGATTTGCGTAATGATATGCGGAATTTGGATACGCGACTCAGCAGCGAAATGCAAAAGATGAACGAGCGTTTAAGCGCTGAAATGCGTGAATTGCGTGGCGATATGGACAAACGTTTTGAACAAGTAGATAAACGTTTTGAACAGCTCACCTCAAGGATAGATCATTTTATGGTTTGGTCGTTTGCAACCACTGTCTCCGTTGGCGGTCTGGTTATCGCTGCTATTAAGTTCCTCTAATTTCCCTGTTTGCGTTTTTTTTTGATATAACTATTCCGTTTTAAAAATTTGATATCGCATATTAAAATACCCTTTTCGAGAAAGAGCGCGATGACGTTGACATGATTTATCCATGCGCATATTTTAAAAACTGACTGTATCTACCAAGGAAAAACAATGAAAACACTAGGTCAAATGTTCACCGATCCCACACACCAAAAATATCATATATGGCAAACCATTGTGACTATTTTCATTTTAGCTTCTTGCGTAGGATTAGCGTTAGAAACGGTATCCGAATTTGATGCTAAATACAGCGAAGAATTAGAAAAACTGGAATGGATATCGGTCTGTATTTTTACCGTTGATTACATCGCTAATTTGCTTTATTCAGAGCAAAAAATGAAATACGCGTTTAGTCTTTGGGGGATCATCGATTTAGTATCTATTCTGCCATCGTATCTCATGTTACTCAATTTAACCGCCTTGCAAGGTACCAAAGTATTGCGTCTACTACGCGTTGCGCGAGTCCTGCGGGTGCTGAAACTGGTTCGCGGTGCAGTCGAAACACAAACTGAAAGCAATCCCATTGTCAGTAATTTGAAAATTTATCTGATTATTTTCTTTTCTGTCATGATGATTTCTAGCACGGCAATGTACTTTGTGGAAGGCAGTTTATATTCACCCGAAAATATTGAAATAGGTCAAAAAGCACTTGATGCGCTCGCGCAACCGGGTCAAACGCCCGAACAATTTATCCCCAAAGACCCGATTTCAGGTAATCCCGTTCCTGCAGATAAACAATTTTTCACCTCTATTCCTACCGCGATGTGGTGGTGCATTGTGACGTTAACCAGTACCGGTTATGGTGACATCTATCCTGTCACCGTCGGTGGTCGCCTAGTAGCGGGAATTACTATGTTTTTAGGCTTAGTTTTATTTGGTATTTTATTAAATGTGGTCGGCAAAACCTTAATGGTGGTGCTGTTTGGTGAAAAACTCAAGTCTGATGATTAATCACACCACTGAGAGGCGATCCCTTATGGTATGCAGCTATTTATTCAGCTAGTTACTTAAAAAGCATAAAATGGATTTTTTTACGCTTTTACCTTGTAACTATTTCGTATTTCGTATGCCCCCATAATATCGTTGTTTTTAAAGCGCGTGAAACGCGCAAGTACCGCCTGTTAGCAATAAAAAAATCGTCAACCGTTTCACAGTTTTGAATTAAATTTACACTTTCAAAAAATAATGGATAAACTATTGATGAATTTGAAGTAAACCAAATGAAGATGAAAGCCAAAAGCATTTTTTAATGTTTTCTTGGCATACTTTAATATCTTTGAAACACTTAGCGTAGAAAGTTAGAGTGAAATACATAATTTCGATTTGACAAACTAAAGCCGCATGTTTAGGATTAGGTTGCATATCGTCTTAAAGTGTTTTTTCTTTAGCCCAAATTTAGCACCACAAAGATTGATTAGATGAATTTTAATCCCGTAGGAAAACCATAATGACAACTCGACTAACCGTAAGTAGTCTTGCCACGCCACAAAAAGTATCTGTTAACACGACTTTTTCAAAGCCGTTGGATTCAGCAGGTCCTTTTTATGTTCAACCTGGCTTGACCACAAAAGGTGCTTTAGCCACCGTTAATTTAAAAAGCATTGGTGATGCGGCAGCTGCTAATACAACACTGATTCTCCCCGGTGCTAGCACTGACTATACATTTAAAACTGCTAGTGGCGCTGTCACTATTTCTAATTCTGTTACCAATCCAACAACGCATAAAGTCACAACCACTGTTATTGCGTCATTGGATTTGACTAAAGTTGCGCTTGATACGCCATCTGTTAAGTTTAGCGATGTAACGGCAAAATTCCATTATATTGCAGCGACCAAAGCAACTACGACTGCACCAGCAATTCCTGCGCATATCGAGTTAACCAGTCTTGCCCTCGCTCATGATACAGGCGTGAGTGCTACTGACGGTATTACCTCTGACGGTACAATAAATCTGGCTACACACACCGGTTCGACACTGTCTTATAGTGTAAACGGTGGTGGTGTGTACACAGCACTTACCGGCACATCACTTGTTTTAGCAGAAGGCAACTATGCTGCTGGTAGCATCAAAGTAATCGAAAGAAGTGCAGCAGGTGCTATCCTCAACGCAACAACCAATGCAAATGCTATCGTCGTTGATAAAACAGTTGCAGCGCCTACGATTGCCCTCGCATCGGATACAGGCACAAGTGCAACTGATGGCATCACCAATGTGAAAACTGTTAATGTGACCGGTTTAGAAACAGGTGCTACATGGCAGTACAGCATTAACGGTAAAGATTTTGTGAATGGTACTGGAACTTCTTTTACGTTACCGTCAGAAGATCTCACTTACGATAAAGGTGATATACAAGTTCGTCAATTCGACAAAGCGGGTAATGAAAGTGATGTCGGTACCAATGCTATCGTGTGGACAATTGATACCGTTGCAAATGCACCAGTAGATATTAATTTCAACGACACTGGCACTGTTGATAGTGATAATATCACTAAAGATGGCAAAATTACCGTTGCTGATTTGGAAACGGACGCAAAGCTGTCATACAGTATAGACAATGGCAAAACATTCACTGTATCGACTGACAATACCTTTACAGTACTTCAAGGTATCTATGCTAAAGGTCAAATTCAAATTAAACAAATCGACGCAGCAGGCAATACAAGCTCAGTCACCTCATCTTCCGTTGCTTTAACTGTTGATACGACTGCTCCAGTAGCACCTACTATCGCATTTGACACCGATACTGGCACCGCCGGCGATAACATCACCGCAAGCAACGTTATTAAAGTAACTGGGTTAGAGTCTACCGCTGGTACAACGTGGGAATACAGTGTTGATACAGGGAAAACATATACTGCAGGCACCGGTTCAACGTTTACCGTCGATACAGGTAAAACTTACGCTAAAGGTGCTGTCCTTGTTCGGGAAACCGATCTAGCGGGTAATGTCAGTGTCGCTGCAACTAATACAGCTGACTGGACTATTTTACCCAGTAACGTTGACATCAATGCAGCCAATACGACACCGTATGATGCTAGCGTTGCTGATATCAAGTTCTTTGTAGCAGCTGGCAACTATACTTACAACATCGCTAACTTCAATACTGGCGATAAAATCGATTTCCCTGCTGGTAATACGCCAACAGTGATTAACTCAAGCAATACAGACAACACTGTTGATTTGCAATATGCAAGCGACGGCAAAATCACCGTATTGCATTTGACAGGTTTGACAACAACGCAAGACTCTGCCATCTACTCTGTTAACTCATTTAACAGCACATTTGGCGCTAACAGTCTTTCAAGCACAGGCAGTTCATCAGCACCCGCACCTGTTGTAACACATCAAGCGGTTTCTGCTGCAGGTACAGCCAACGCAAGTACAGGCAACATCGTTTTCGATTTTGCTGCAGGTACTTACGCTTATAGCGTTAGCGGTTTTGCAACAGGTGATACGCTCAACTTCCCTGTTGATGTAACACCTACTGTTATCAACACCGACGCATCTGATAAAAAAGTCGATGTGCAATGGGCAAGCAGCGGTAAAGTCGTTACCGTCAGTTTGACCGGATTGACTGATGCACAAGACAGTGCGCTTTACTCAGCTACTTCGTTTAAAGCTTTGTTTGGTGCAAACAGTCTTACCAACACCGGTGAACCACCTGTTACACCAACAGGTAATTCACTTGCTGTGTCGGCAGCAGGTAGCGCTGATGCGAGTAAAGGTAATGTCAAATTCGATTTTGCTGCTGGAAATTATGACTATACCATTTCGGGTTACAGCAATGGTGACGTGTTAAACTTCCCTGATGATGTGGCTGCAACAGTGATTAACACTAGCACCACAGACAATTCCATCGAAGTACAATGGGCAGCAAATGGCAACGTAGTTCATGTTACGTTAACAGGTTTGGCTTCGGACACCGCCTATTCAGTGAATTCGTTCAATGCAGTATTTGGTGCAGGTTCAATTATTTAAACGGTTTTTAAATTTACGCTAACTTTTGTCTTTTCATTAAGGCTAAAAGTTAGCGGTTAGAAATTAGCGGTTAATCACTTAAAAAATTGACCTTAATTTTTACTTCTTTAAAATGTATGACTAGGGTGAGTTAATCACTTCCTTTTTTTCTCTCGGAGTTTTTTACAATGGCAAAATTATTTTTAGAATCAACTGACACCACCTATAAAGTAAGCACCTCAAATACTAAAGTTTATGGTTCAACTGGCAATCAAGTTGTTACTGTTGATGCAGGAACAACTGGCGTTACGTTTGATGCCAATGTTGATGGTGTTAGCTTCTCTGGCGCAACTAGCGATTTTACCTACAAACAAATCGGCGTTACTGATTTAGGCGTTTATAAAGCGGGTACTTTAGTGGCGACTGTTGCTGTACAAGACGACGCTGACGGTTCATTACTCACCTTCTCTAACGGTACTGTAGCCTTCTGCTAAATGCCTTTGCTCAAGGGTATTTAGCCGAATGTTAGTAGAAGTTCGGATTTTTGACGGGATTAATCAGCGGGTTTTGCTGCATGGGCTAATGTAGCCAAAACGGCTTAAAAAGTATTTGCAAAGAGTTTTATCTAGGAGAGTTACATTAATGGCAACAACAACCAAGAAAGTATCTATAACAGGTACAAGTACTGCTGCAGCACCGCTTGATTCAAAAGGCAGTCTCAGTATTGCGTGGACAGAATCAAAAACAGCGGGAAACAACGTATTCAACGTTGACAGTACGACGACAACAGCCACTTTGGCGTTAACTGGTGCCAGCGGTG